>JAHJTF010000026.1 GCA_018830045.1 Patescibacteria group bacterium
CTATTACCCTAAAAATTTTTGAGCTCTTCTTTGAACTATTAAAAACATATGTCACTATAGTTTTAAACATTGCCCTCGCTCCAGTCACCTTGGCTATGGGAGCCATCCCAGGAAAAAATACCTTCGGACAATGGGTGAAAGATCTAGTTGGTAACTTAGCCGCCTTTCCCACAGTTCTCTTGGTGCTGATTATATTTGATGAATTAACCGGCGGCATTAGTGGTAATACACCAGTTATAGAAAAAGGCGGCTTCCAACCACCCTATCTTTTTGGGAGTGGGACATCTGGAATATTGCCCTTCATAGTTGGTGTAGGCTTGTTAATGATCATGCCAGAAATCGTTAAAGAAGCTAAAAAAGCACTGGGTGCTAAAGAAAATATCTTTACTCAATTTGCCAGAGATATGGGTAAATCATTAGAAAAAGGGTGGAAGGGTGGAGAGATTGTGCCTGGGTTGGCGATGACGGATACGAATAAATTACCATTTGTTGGAAAATATGCTGGAAGCGGTGAGCGCTTTTCTAAATCTGCATTATCACTTGGAGCTGGTGCAGCTGGCTTAGTGGGCGGAGCCTACGGTGGTACGCTTAAGACGTTTGGTAGTAGAATCACTGGTTTGGGTAGCCCCGGACCAGGAGCTGCTGCTGGCATTCCTCTAGCGAGTAAGTGGATGAGAGGAACTGCCAAGGCTTTAGATCATGAACCCATGATGGATAAAAAAGATAAAAAGAGTAGTTAATTTTATTTTAAATTCTTAAATTTTTTAAACTTTTATTTTTTATTATTTAATCGTTATTTAGCATCAGGACTTTTCTGTGCGGCTTCAGGTACACCAAAAGCATAATACATGGTTCTTCTGAAAGTATCACTAATCCCTGCTTTTCTTAGACTCCACCATAATTTAATTCTATCAGTCCCATGATGGGCTGGATTATCCCAGGCGGGTGGAGCAATTCTTTGTCTATCGTTAAAACCACCAACTATAGTAATTGGTGCATCAGCAATAGTGGCAATTGGCTTAAGCATTCTAGCTATAGCATTTCTTCCCTCATAATCCTCAGCTGTATTGGGAAGTCTATTAAGAATAAAGTCTCTAACATCATATTTTGCAAGATCTCTTGTAACTTCACTGGTGGCACCGTGTTCATCCATTGAGCTATATTTTTTCCAAGCAATAGGCTCATGAGGATCAACACCATAAATTTCATCACGTTTGCACAGACCAGTCATATTAGCACCATCCCTAGTTATCTTTCTTATTTCACTGAGCAACTTATACCTGTGTTGTAATGTAACCTTGCCAGAAAGAGACATAATCCTAAACATTCTATCTATGTATCCCAAAATGGCATAAGCAACCTGATTGGGGTCTACCGAGAACCAGTTCTTTTTCAAATAGGAAAAGTGTTTATTGATTAGAAATTTGTAATCGTTACTTAAAATCGTAATTAGTTCTTCTGGTTTTTTTGAGTCAACAGCCTCAATAACTTTATCTTGAATTTCCTTATGCGGTGTATCCTTATCAAACTTTCCAAATAAATTTCCAGGTACGCCCATGAAGGCTTTTCTAAAATCTACATAAGCTTCATGTCCATAAATAAAACTGGGAAAGGTAAAATCATATTCCTTATGCGGATCGTCTCTTTGTTCTTTACGAGCCTTTGCCTTAAGGAAAACTGCCTCAAATAAAGTATCATAGGCTGTAGCAAGATCTCTGCCCTCAAAGTTTATGGGCCTAATACCATCATAACTCCTTTTCAAACCAATTTTAGCTGGTTTCCGAGGAGGTCCAAAGATCTCCATCACTTGTCTAGTGAGTTTTCTAGATCGATTAATATTAGTAATTCTATCAGCCTCAACCAAACCAGCATCTTGACATCTTTGCAACCAAGCAGCTGGGACATCAAATATCCCTTCTACTGGTAAAAATTCGGCTTCTTTATAAACATTGTACCAAAATGTTGGTATAAACTGTGTGTCTGCTACATAATGCCACTGTGCACCTAGGTCGCCCGCGGGAGTAGATCCCACAGTATGTTGATCTATAAATGAATGTTGGCGAATGCCTAAGCCATAAACCATATTATAAAGCAAATCATAGAACTCATCCTTTTCATAATCAGATAAAACTGTGCCATTAGCTGTAGCTTCTGCTTCTGCAAAATTCATACAAAACTCTTTAGCCTTTGCTTTCCAAAGCGGACCGTCTGACCAGCCATGACCTTCTCCAAATCTTAGCCACTCAAGATAGGCATAGATGGTTTTATTCATTAATAGCGCATGTTTATACCTGTTCGCTTCCCCATTTTCCCTTGTTTCTCCGTCTCCCCATTCTTGACAAAAATAATCATAATAAAGAGGACTGAGACCATTTGCTCCCTCATGATCTTTAAATCCTTCCCAATTAGAAACCATGGCTCTAGACATTCCGTGTTCATGAGCCACATCTGTAATTGTTCTAATTTTTTCTATCTCCTCTGATTTAATCTTAATTTCTGTCATAACAGCAACATTGAGTGATGCTGGATCAATCTCAAGATATTTATAAATCAATGCATATGCTTCAAGTAGTGGAAAATCTTTCCATTGTTTTGAAACTTCTTTTATGTTGTGTAGGCGCTCAATAATCAACTCATGAATTTCGTGAAGAATTCGATTGTAGATCTCTGGATTAAGCTCGGCCAACTCCAATCTTTTTTTAAGCCACTCATCATAGGCCGCCTGGCTTTCAGTATTGGGCCTAGGAAGATCTCCGTCTGGAGTGTCTTCTGGCCCATTGGGTATTATGGGGCCCAGAGGTCCTGGCAAAACATCTGCAACCTCTCCCATTACTCTTAGCATTTCCTGCAACCGATTTACCTGTATATCTAGCGCTATAAACCTCTGATGAAAGGCTCTGTCACTACTATCCAGAATTCTCATGTGGTTAATAAAGTAATTAACTAATTCGCCTAATTCTTGTTTATACTTAGGATTTAAATTAACGGCCTGAGGAGTGCCGTCAGCATGGTACTGCTCCCAAAAAAACTGAACTGCCCGCCACTGTTGCCCATGATGAGTAAACATCCACCAATCTAGATCACCAATGGGCCGACCATCTCTATCAAAAAAAACAGTTTCTCCAACTTGAGTGCCTAAAAATACTTTTGATTCTTCAATTAAGCGTGCATATAAAGCTCTAAGCCTCTCTCTATTATCTGCTGATATTTTTTTGTGTTCTAAAAATCTTTCCCCACCAGTTAATATATCGCTTAATCTTTGTAATTCAGTACGAATGTTTTCGTCAACTTCTCCCGGAGAGGCCAGATATCTATCATCGGTTTTCAGGCTTTGCAATAAATCATTAAGTTGATTAAGTGCTAATAAAAACTGCCCGTATTGAACGCGTTCAGCTGAGAGCATTTTAGCTTGTTCAGCCTGCTCCATAAAACTATCGTCAACATCAGCCAACCAAGCTCTTTCGAGATTATGGTGCATAATCACTAAACGATTATAAAAAACTTGTGTTTCAGTAACGGCACTTGTATCCAAAATAAGTGTTTTGTATTCATTAATGTTTTTTCTTATTTCTTCAATTTCATCTCTTGTGAGAGAGTTCATTGCGGAAGGATTGAATAAACAGCCATTAATTCTTCTTTCAAGAAGATTCTGCCCATAGAATATTTTTAAAAGCTCTTGATCAGTTACACTACTCCAGCCCGCTGCCTGTAATCTAGTCACTTCTGTGCGAATAAAATTAGGCTTATTAAAACTAGATATAACTGCCCCTGTTTCATCATGACCGGCCGCGTATGTTTTGTAAGCACCCCACAATCCCAAACCCCATCTTTCTTCATCAAAAGACTCACTTCGCTCTTCTTCAAAGAAAAATTTTCTATATAATCTGGCGGCTCGCTCAGCTCCCATAAGTTGAGAGTTGTAGTTGAGGGCATCTCTGCGTGCGTGCAAACCCCGGCTCACAGCAGCCATTTTATCTGCAAGCATCTCAGGAGAACCTACACCCTTATCTATAAGACGCTCAATCATGTTTTCTGCTATTGTAAATATTGGGATTAAATCCGCTTCTATGGCAGCAATGGCTTGCAAATAAAAACCCCGATCTGCTGGAGATATTGTCTGAGTTGTGTCTAAGGGATTTATGCCAGCACTAACGGCGTCTCTGGCTTCTTGAATTCGTGCCTTAAGTTCTGACACAGATTGAACTTCTGGCGCATTAAAATAAGGAAATAATCTTTCTTTTGCTTGACGAATGTGCTCTTGTTCTTGCTCGGTCATACTAACTTTAGTTTAGCATGTAAAAATCTTACTTGCTATTTGGATATTGGATAGCCAAATATAAAATAGACTATTAGATAAAGTCCGTGGCGTCGACTTCTTCCGCAATGGGAGTAGGAAGAACTTCTTTACCGCCTAGCGTCACAGCTGGAGTCTCAACTTTAGGGACAACGTCTAGGGGCGGTGTTGGGGTAGCCTTAAATAAAATTTTATCTCCAGGTGTAGCTTTAACTTTGGCAGGAGCCTCAGCTACCTCGGCATTAAAGACTTTGGCAAAGAATCGAGCTTGACGCTTAATGTATTGATGAAACTCGCCATCTTCACCATCTTTGTCATATAAGCGTTTTAATACACTAGCCACACCATCGATTTCACCCCTGACTACGTCATCCATTTTTTCCTCATCCCAAAAATCAGCTGTCTTTAAACCTGTTTCATAATCTCCAATTAAGCCCTTGTCTTTAAGGAAAAGAGCCAGAGCAAGAATATCTTTGGCTTTGTTAGAATTCTTTAGGCCCATTACACCCTTATTTTCTCTCATGAGCTGGTCAACAGTATTTCTCAAATCAGTTTCCGAAGAAATAGTCTTGAGAGCTCTTTTTAAAATTGCACTGATTTCTCTATGTTCCAAAACTTCCTCTTTCATATCTTCCCGGCCACGCCTGCCGCCTAAAGTCAGAGCTGCCTTACCAGTCCGAGCAAATTGACGCCTAAAACCACTTAAAAATCCTCTTTTACCAGATTTTTCTAGAGCCTCATCTTGCCTTTCTTCTAAAGGTAATTCAATCTTCTCTTCTTTTTTCTTTTCTTTTTTACTACCCCTAGTAGCAGCAGCGGTGGCTGGTGTTTTCTCCATGGCGGCTATCAGCAACTCAAACAACGCTACAGCGGTTGGATCCATAATTTCTTTGCTGGCTTCAAGTTTTTCCCTAGCCTGCTCCAATAATTCACTACGTGTGAGCCCGGTCTGAGCTTCTGATTCTGGAGCCACTTCCTCAGCAGCTTCTTCTGCGGGTAATAGATCCTGGACCTCTTTCAAAAGAGCTGCGAAACTACTTTCCTCGCCGCCAAGCAATTGCTCAGCCCTGCTTAAAACCCTTCCATCTCTTTTACTTGGTTCACCTCCTAAAATATCTTTTGCGTCTGCTAGATCCTTATGAGATAGTTCCATAAAAACCTCTAGTTGGATTTTAAGTTCGGTGAGTTTGGCTACATCAGTTCCAGCAGCCGCAAGCTGTTCTTGAAAATCTTCCATTGCGTCGGGAAGTCCAACTAAATTATATAAAAGACCTTCTATAGTAGGTGGTGCCTGTTCGGTCATAATTCTCCTCTTTGATTATTGGTTTTAATTCTATCAAGATTAGTCATAAAATTCAAAAGAATATCTTAATCATCAGCGCTTGAGCTGATCAAAAAATAAATCAATTTCTTTCTAACCAAGTACCGACTTGCTCCTCTAAATCTACTAAGCCGTCTAAAGATTTACTAAATAAGTCAAGCATACGCTGATATTCAGCTAATCGAGCATCACCACTCTCTAGTGAGGTCATGGTAGCTCGCAAACTGTACTCGGCTTTTTGTGTTCTGTCTAAAAACCTAGAAATCTTTTGTCTTATCCCAGCAATAATTTGTTTATCATTTATTTGTTTAGCCCTAGCAAATGCTTCACTCAACTCTTGGAGAGTCACTGGAGCTGACATTAAATCAACTAGACTAGTTAAAGCCTCAGCTGTTACTTCAGCCAGTGTTGGTCTACCTGATTTTTCTCCGGGGAAACCCTTCCCTTCTTTCTCCCCAAATCCTGCTACTTGTGACATATTTTCTCCTCTTAATTTACCTTGGTACTTATTAGTTTACCAATATCTGCTACTGATTGGAAGAGTTTTTTGTTATCCTTGATATAAAGTGATAGAAGACACAGCTGTTCAAACCAAACCATCGATTTTTGATAGATCTAAAAAATTTGAAGATGGCTCGTTAGTCAGAGCAAATAATTTTTTTGATTCAACCCAACCCATAGAGGGCGTCCCCACTTCTTATACTTCGGATACCCCAGAAGTTATGTCCTATAGAAAGCAAATCAGAGAAGGAGATCCGGGAACTCTTTATGAATTTTTACAAAATGCGTTTGATTATAATGATTATTCTAAAGGACCTCCGGGCATAGAAATTGTCCTTAATGATGAGAAAATTATAACCCTGGGTCAACTATTGAGTCTTTCTGGAGATCAGTTAAAAGCTATTCATAAACGGGTAACTCAAGTTAGAATCACCAACTATATTAATGAAGACAGCTACTACAGAGTCGAGCACCTTATCCAAACTCGGCACGGCGGAGGAGAAGGCACGTTGGGACAACATGGCAGGGGTGGTAAGGCAGGTTCGACCGCCTTGATTGTAGAGGGTTGTGTATATAGTATCCAATTTTCATCACGAGATGGAAACGGCCCCTGGAAAGCTCAAGGAGAGGTAGGTGTCAGACCTGATTTATTCCGCAAACAACAAACTCCTTCACTTAATATTCTTTACCAAGACTCAAATAGAAACCAATCTAGGAAAGTAGATAAAACAATCGTTACTTTTAATCATCCCGATCTGCGTTTCTTCCAACTACTGCTTAAAATCCCTGAAAAATTTTTACTCATTAATCACCTATATCAAGGGTATCGTCTAGAAGGAGGAACCAACTTAAAACCACAAGAAAACCTTCTTACTATTTGGGCTGGAAAACCAAACTTCGCTGGAGAACATTCAACCAGCTTTGCCCCAGAAGAAATAAAGCTTCTTTCTCTTCCAGATATAAAATTCACCGAAATACCCAGGGTGGAGATTCTGCCTCCAGGAATTGTTCCCAACCAAGGATACTCCTCTAGAACTACAAGAGGAATTTGTGTAGATGGTCTTATGCTAGAAAGCGGTGATACTTATGCTTTGCAGTGGAGCTTTTGGGGTTGTGGGTATGGTAAAGATGATACTTATGAAAACAAAGGCTATATCATTAGTCGCTCTCCAGAGTCTCGATACGCTCAGGGCAATTGGGAAAAGCTTATGGCCTTGGCTCTTGGTAAATGTACCAACCCAGCGGTATTTAAAGCTATTTTAGATAATTCACATGATGGTAATTCCTGCAGAGAGGGCAGTCTGCCTAAGAAGGAATTATATGACTCACTTGTGGCTAATTCAGTTGCTATGGCAGCCTTTAAACAAGCCTGGGATGAATTTTCTCAAGAACACAATATCGCTTCAGAAACTCTATTCACTAACGACGAATATGTGGCGGGAATAATGAAAGAAAGAGGCAAACCAGTTTTTAGAATAGACAACGTCGCATTTCTTTATGTTCTCACCATACAAAAATGGTGCAATATCGCCGAACATAAAATTGCCATTGATGAAAAACCACAAAGCACTGGCGACAAAATCAGGCTCCCCCTTGGAACAACAAGCTCGGATGTGGTCATCGATCGTTTATTTGAAGTAATTATTGAAAGAAAGCATCAGATTAAAGTGACTAAACAGGGATTGGAAATAGAACTGTCATATCCAGAAAATTCTCCGCCGTCTTCATTTCATCACCTCTCCCCAACCCTAAGGGATTTTATTCGTGACTTTTTCTCTCTGTGTGGGAAAAAGGTTGCCATGGAGGTTATTTTTGATACTGGTGCAAAGAATTCCATGCGCTATGTGCTTACCAGCGAGCAAGACTGGCTGGATGATAGCAAAAAAACAACTGTTTCGGTTTTGTCTGGAAAAATTCAATCTGAGCAAAAAGATTCAGGCGCAATGCTTATTAGATTGAGCTTAAGCGACCAAGAAGATCTGCGCCCTAACTTTATCAGTTTTGTAGAAAAATTCATGGCCGAACTTCAACGGGTTTCCCATGATGGGGAAAGTGTCGACTTAGATCTTTTTGCAGAGCACTATTCTGGTCTTGAAAGAGGGGTTTTTAATGCTGAATTGATGGCACAAAAACGCGAAATGCTGTCTGCGCTACAAAGAATTGAAGAAGAAAAAAGAAAATTAGGTATTATTTGGGATGATACCCAAGCGCTTGATGCCACTCGCAGATCATTACGAGTAGATAGAAATACACAAAGAACCTTCACTACTCTATTTGCTCCTAACAGTACTCCTGTAGCTAGAAACTCACAATTTGGAAGCAGCTCCAATGGTCAAGAGTCCTCTCCAAAAGAAAAGGACGGCATTGTGGCTGTAATTGATCGACTCTTAAATTACACTGAGTCTCTGAAAAACCCTGATTTACATCTAATTAATCCCCAATTTCTCCCTGCATATGCTAGAACCACTCTGGTTGCGGCTATTAATTTTCACTTCTCTGGAGAAATTCCCCACCAACCATATTTGTTAGATCATGGTCAGCAAAAAAACATAGCTGGGGTAAGAGTTAACCAGCAAATTATCAACGGCGCTCATGCAGTTCCCGCTCCTTTAGATTGCCAATTGGTTGGTTTTTATCATCCAAATCCAGAGATTCAAAAATCAATTAGTTTTACCGCGGCTCTAGAGAGAAACATGTTTTCTCTTCAAGCTAACACCATTATTCCCCCCGGACTGGAGTTATATTTTAAGTATAACCCTGATAATGCCGCCACGACCCCAGCCACAGCTTGGGAAAGCCAAAAACTATTTGATGTCCAATTCCTACCCCCAGAGTGGCGCGGATTAGTTTCCGCCGTTAGAGAAGACGGTGAATTAGGTGAAAAACAAAAATGTGATATCGCTCTCACAGCATGGTTGCATGCCTTTACTTATGACGATGATCCGGAAATTGATGGTTTAATTACAAAAGAAATTGAAACCTTAGTAGCAACTGGCATAGACCCAGAAGAAGCTCGTTATTTAGCAATTATTAAAATATCAAAGGGTAATTGCGGCTATGTCTCAGAAGGATTTTTGGCTTTGGTTAGATCACTGGGGCTTGAGTCTACTGAAGCAGTTGGGTATTTGGGAGATCAGGGAAGGTTTTTCCCTGGGCCGCACAACCACGGCATCAATTTAGTTAAAATTGATGGCCGATGGACCTATGTAGAACCCCAACGCGGTTATTTATCTGATTCTATGAGCAGGGATAGTATTCCTGCCAAATATAAAGCAATAATTCGAAAACTACCGCGAGGCATTAGAAATTATTCTTCTCAAAACGTTGCTAGAGAAAACACTGGAGTGAGAGAAATCTTGCAAGAATTACAAAGTCGACGTCTAGTTGGAGATCCAAGCGTCAAAAAAATACTTGAGGAAATGATGCGGCTCATAGGTCAAGGTGCAGAATTGTATCAAAACTTATGGGAAGATGAGGCAGCAGGCGAGACTGATTCTAGAGAAAGTCCAAAAGGCGTGGGAACAAGCATTGAGTCGTTGCTAGAAAACCTAATCAACCATCATCCTAATGAGGGCGGAATAGAACTTGATGGATTCTCCTTAGGGAGTATGTTTAAAGATTTAATTAGAAAACATGCAGAAGAAAAAGCTGATCTAGAAAAAAAACTAGCAGCAGCCATATGGGAAATGGGATTTATTAAACACAGACACAAACAGCTCGGAGAGCACCTCGCTATCGCAGCCCTCGTTACTGCTGTTTTAACAGCCGCTGCAATCTCTGGCTTGATGCTTTCTCAAACTGGGATTGCTCAAGAATTGAGACAGCTATCTGAAGTTCTTCTACCATCTCTGCATTTGCCAGAAATTATTGCTCGCGTGTTTACCCCCGAGACTATTAAATCCGGCTATGATTTCGGAGCCATTTTTACCCTAAGTGATATCAAAAGAATTGGGGCAATCTTACTTTCAGCAGGAGTAGGATTGGGGCTTAGTACTGGAGCTCTGCTGATGGAGCTAAATAGCCAAAAACGGCGAATGGCAAAAAATCGTTACCATTCGGGTGGCTACTTAAATTAAATAAAAATATGACAGATTCAACAGAAAAAAATATCACCAGTTTTGATTTATTAGAACTTCTAGGATTGGATCTCCCGCTGGAAGAAAGGGAACAATACTATGAAGAGTTTTTACAGCTATTCTTATTTAATTTTATTCTTCAAACCACCCTTCCTTCTGATGAAACTGTTCAGCAGCAATTACAGCGAGAATTAAACCTTCAGAAATCTCCAGATGAAATTTTAGCCACACTGCAAGAACTTCATCCCGACTTCATGCCTAGATTTATTAGGTTTGTGGAAAGTCAAAAAAGATTATTTATCATAAAGTTCTTGCAAGGAGTGATCAAAAATTTAGAAAGAAAGAAAGAGCTTGCGGGAAATAAAACTACTGTTTTTGACGAAAAAATAAATCGCTATCAGCGCGCTCTATTGGCTGCTCAGGGCGAGAAATGGGCTGAGGTAAAAAATATTCTCAATCCAGAAAAAGAAACTCGTCCTTAGCTCAAGGCCCCGCCCTTATCACACGCCCCCCCATCAACGCGTCCCGCCTACAACACTCCCGCTCATGGACACCCCCCGCATCAACCCCCCGCATCAACTTGACCCATCCCACCAACTATGAAATAGTGAGCCTATGAATGAAACAGATATAGATGTGAAAGCAATCAATCCTCCAGAGGCGTCCCCTCCAGAGGCGTCTCTGACTAATTTACCTACAATGGAGACAGAAATTGCTGGCCAAAGCAATAACGGCCAAAGCAATAACGCTGAAACGATAACTTCCCCGCCAATGTTTGAAGGTAGCACTAACATTGCAGGCGAACCCCAACCAGAAGGCGCCGCCGAAGGCGCTAAAAATAGAGAAATTCCCTTGCCGGAATTTATGCAAATTCTACAAACAATGGGGATTGATTTAGAAACACAGGGTCCTGATATCCAAAAATTTTATGATCAGGCTAAAGAAATTGGCATAGTTCAAATCATGGCCATGGATCTTGATGATGATGCTAAAGCAGAGTTAATTAAGGGAAAATTAATTAATGCCGAAGGCGATCCCAAAGAGGGATTAAAAAAATTTGCGGCCATTGCTGGCATAGCTCTAGAGAGCCTAGGGGGTTGGCTAGCTGAAACCAGCCAAGAAACACTTGAGGGCGGGATGTTAAGGCTCATTAGGGCCTTATTTGAAGGGGCCAACTACAACTCAGCCGGTTCGTTGCGTAGCCGTGAAACTGCAAATGAGGGTGAAGTTGTGACAGATGCTGATTTTTTCATGATGATGAGAGAAAAACCCCAAGATGCAATTGAAAAGCTACTTGAAAGTTCACCACAACTAGAAAAGGCCGGGTGGGCCATAGGCAGTCGGGGTTTGGAACTACTCAGAAAAGGCAAGGGAGATTCTAAAGTTGCCAAAGAGGCGTTGATGGCAGTTTTTGTTGGCACCGGTCAAGATGGGATTATCAGCCTCTCAGATCACCTCAATGCTACTGATAGATATGAGCGCTGGAAAGATGTTGGGGGTGTTCTGGCAGAATATCTTTTTAATAAAAAAATGCTTTCACTTGACATTGAAAAACAATTAGAAGATCTTAGCTCTGGCAGACAAGACCCAAAGAGCGGAACTTACTTTGGGACTTAGTCGCTCAGCCTAGCTACCCATTTTAACCGCTCGCATACAAAAATTTGCATATTAATTTGACACACTCATATATTGTCTGCTAAACTTCTTTTCAAGATGACAGAAAATCTAGGTAACAGAGAACCAGGACCGTCCAGCCTTAAAGGTTTTTTAAGAGTTATGAGGGACACTCTTTTTAAGCCTCAGGTTGAAGCTACACAAAAAGGAGCCAAGTGGGTAGCGAAGGAATCTGTGGGGTTTGTCAAGGAAACTTTGATTACTTCTGGAGAAGCTTTTGCTGCCTCAGGGAGGGTTTTGACCAAAGATATTCAAGAATTTGCCGATAGCCTTGGAATACATCTTTTCGAACAGGGATCGGCTCCTAAACATGAAAGAATTGCAGGAGTTGTAGTTAGTCTCACCATGGCTAGTTTCCTCTCTTTGCTCTATTTGCCAATTGCCTCAGGTGTTTTGCACGGACCAGCTGCGGGTAGTCCTGAAGCTTATGCTGTGGCTAGCTTATTAACTCTTCCTACATCTTTACCGCTAGTAGAAGCATACAGATATGCAATGGGTAGAAAACGATTCTAGAAAACTTGAATAATATATGAATAACCTGCTAGACCAAACATACTCCAGGTGTAACAAAATGATTTTCACCATCCTCTCGAGCATAGGAATGTCTGAAGCCGATGATACAAAGAATAACTTGTTCCTCTCCACATACATTCGCTTTATTAAAGAAGTTTACAAATCACCAGAAAACAAAGAGCTTTTAGACAAAATAACTGCACTAAATGAAAATGTGTCGTTTGAAGATTTTGAAAAGGTAATAAATGAAGGGAAAATCCATCTTAAACAAAATAGTTTAAGTTTCCCAGATGTATTAAAAAAATCTACTATTTCGGTACTCCAGGATTTTATTACTGAACTTGAACCCAAACTGACTCTAGAAAAAGCAGCCGAATTAAGAAAGCTCCTGGACAACGTCCAGCATATTTGACAGCTCGCTTTTCTTTGTGCTACAACTCAACTTAGATCAAAAAATGCACGCCTCGGAAGATGGTGAAAATCCATCGCTGTGCCGCAACGGTGTTTCTACTCTAGGTAGATCAGTCCGAACTGGGAGTGCGCCCTAATAATAGGGAGTGACGAGCATCGGATTAAATATCAATCCTCGGCTTAAGGCTAACTAGTCAGCCCAAAGCCAAGATGCTCCTCAACACGAGGAGTTTTTTATTTAGGCAAATTTTCTCCTCTTAGTAATAATGTAATAATTTATTAAGAAAGGTTAATCATGCCACATGTAAATGAACACATACGCGTTCCGACTGATGCGAGAGAAATGCATTCTCGTATTTTTCCAGGCGAGGCTACACAACTGCCCGCAGAGCTAATTTTTCTATTAGCTTCGCTGAGAAATCAAGCTACTGCTTCTGAAATTACAGAACTGCCAGCTTCTGCTGAAACTAGCGCCCTTGCGCCCCTACTAGCTTCACTCCAACAAGAGACTGTCATGATTACAGAGGCTATGGAAGAACAAACCATTGCCAGAACACTTTTGCTTAGATTTGGGCTGCCCTATCTACCAGGAGCTGAAAAAGTGTGGCTAACTTTAAGTGAATATTTAGTTGATGCAAAAAAAGCAACCGAACAGGCCAAGCTACAGCTTAGACAAGCTGTTGACCAAATTCAGGCATTATTAATTACTCAATTAGCAGTAGATGAAGAAGAAAAATTAGAAATTCTTGAAATGGAAGAAGAGCAACATCGCCAAGGGATAACTACTCTAGACAATGCTCGCGGCAACTTGGTGGATGAAAGCCAGTTAACCACTGCGAACAACCAAGCCGCTGACCAAAAAAAGCAACGGCTAACTGCCATCTCTGTTCAAAAAAGCAGAATCAAAGACTCTATCCAATCCATGAGATCAATGGCTAGTAGTTTATTCATTAATTTTACTAGTATTCGTCAGTTTGATTCAGCAGAGCTAGTAATGGCTTAAGTTATAGACAAACAGCTATAATAAAATCTTAATATGGCTGATGCTGTTGTCCAAAAAGAAAATCTTACTCGAGCTCAACAAAGTGGATTGTTAAAATCTAAGCGCTTTGAAATCCTGCTCTCTAATGCCAAAAATGAGCCGTTATTAACCTTAGAACACCTTCACGCTTTTGTTGGATCGCTGGCCGATGCTTTTAAATTAGGTAGTGACAAAGCTCATAACCCCAATCCGTCGGTCTTAAAAATTATCGCTGGCAGTGAAACCATTACTCATCAAGATATAAAGTTTGCTCTTGATGGCTTAAAGCAAGAAGACGTTAATATTCCTGGTCGAGGATTACCCTATATTAAAAGCACTCTTTATCCCGAAGATGTCATTGCCGTCATCGACTATCTTAGACAGTGGTTGGCCAAATTTTACGCCAAAGAAACTAAGGAATATTCTTGGGCAATTCCAACCTCCACTCTGGAGCGTGAATGGCAAAGCGCAGTTACCCGAAAGGGCGAGGCTGGGCTCACCAACTCCATTGCTGAGTTTTCTCAAAGAGAACTCCAAGATGCAGTAGAAGAACTTTTTACTCAAATTGAAGGGGTTTTACAAGCCAAAACCCAAGATATTGCCTATGACTCCATAGACGACTTTATTAAAGAAGTTAAAGAAAAATTTGCCACCGAACCAGAAAAAACTTGGCAAAAATTTGGTCTAGTGTTGGTCGGGGCTTTAGCCGAATCAAAAATCAATACTCCGGCCGTAGTTATTCCTAACAAAAATTTTAAAGTTAGCGATGCTAGATTGGCGACTAATGTTATTTATGATCAAATAACCGCCCAAATTGAAAAAATAGACAAAGATAGAAAGCCTGAAAAACCCTGGGATAGGACTTCCGCTTCTACAAAAACTAGATTCAACTCTAACCGAGCACCATATTTTTCTACTAATGAAATCCAAGAGATAAATATCACCATCAGTGACACCATCAAAGCCAGTTCATTTATTGACTGGATTGACCAACTTTTAGAAGAACTCAAAAAAGAACCAGTCGGGCCAGAGGCCGCCGCCGCCGAAGCCGCAACAGAAGAGGGTGGAGGCGAACAAATAAGTGACGAACAAGTTGATTATTTCACTCAAGAAGAAGTTGCTAAAAGAGCCATTGATGCTCTAATAATGAGATCGGGCAAAGAATTTCTCTCTTACTTTTCCAATGCCCCCATTGACCCCAATCAACTTGACCCCAAGCAACAAGATTGGTTGTTGGTTAAATTACCAAGCTTTATTCAAACTCTTCTTAATCAGACAAGTATTGAGCAAGAACTAAAAGCTGAAATTAGCAGCTGGATCTCAGCCAACCTTACGCTTGAAAATAAAGAA
>JAHJTF010000027.1 GCA_018830045.1 Patescibacteria group bacterium
GGCACGCTGGGACTGGCGGCCTTGGCTTGAAAGTGATCGCCTTGAACAAATAATGGCCCAGACCAGCCTTCACGCAGAGCTGCCGCCATCATCACGATCACATACTCTTCTGGTTGTTGATTGGTATAACCAATCTCAGAACGGGCAATCTCAAGAATCAACGCCCCAACCCGATATTCTTTTGCGGCTTGAAAGGCAGCCCGAGCGGTATCATAGGCCATAGCGCGAATATTCATGGCTGGTACAGTCAGATTAGCTGGGACACGTCCAGTGCCTTTAGCCATATAGAAATCATTAATAGAGGCAGGCACAATACCAGCTGTAATAGCCTGCTGCCAAATTGAGAATCTAGCTGTTTGTTTTTGGTTATCTTGGCCAAAAACAGCTTGATAAACTAGCTCATCCATGGGGTGACTAAAGGTTTGTGCGATCATAAATAAAATCCTTTTTATTTACTACGTGAAAACCATTATACACAAACCCCACAAGTAGGTAGTGGAAAATATTTCTTGAGAAAAATTGAGATTAAGTAACAAACGGGCACTCATTATTTAAAGTAATTAAATAATCAGTTCCCGAGCCTAGGGCCGATTGAATTAGACTTGGGATGAAAAAAAGACAGACTTACTTGCCGATGACCACCGTTACCGGTGATTGAACAATTAAGAAAGGGGTTACTTCTAACCCCTCTCCGATTGTCCCCTCTTCAATCAATTGCCCATCTATGTACCGAGCAAAAGATAAATTGGGGTTTGAAGCCCTGACTACCAAATTGTTGGCAGATATGGTGGTTTCAACTCCCTCGTAAGAGAGTGTCCACTCACCACCAATGACCAAGCCAAAAAATGGCTGAGCACCGGACCACTTTAGGGTCAGGGTGGGGTTGGCGTACTGCGTGACATCGATAGTCACGCATTTTTCGCTGAACCACTTAGTCCAGCAAACCTCCACCGTCTGAGACGGAGGAGTGGCTGCCGGAGCAGCAAAAGCAGTGGAAAAAGACGAGAGCAGCACAACCAGAACTACGAACAAGCTAAATTTTTTCATTACAATTCTCCTTGGCCCAAATCAAGCGCCTTTAAAACAAAGACGCCCACTTTGGGCCAAAGATATCTTTCATCTCACAAACCCTAGGCTGTTAAGGGGCGTTTTCAGATCTGCGAAAGTAGCGCTTTGCTACTAGGCAAAATAAGAAAACAAGAATTTTATTATAGCATTCATCATCCAAATTGTCAATATTATAGGATAGTTTCTACTCAAGTTATGCTGTATTAAATTAAACAAAAATTATCTACCACTATATATATTTTGATATAATTTAAATCTATGGTGAAAGAAGGTGGTTGCTATCTAGGATATCGTAAAAGTACTGATGGAGATGAAGAACGGGGTGTAGTTGTAGAAGGACCGCTGACTCATCCAGAATTAATCACTAGACTATTTAAATTATCTGGATCAACTACTCAAACCTATGCCTATAGTCTTGGCCAAGCAATATTAACAATCACTGATGAGTTTAATTTTCCCGACTGGCTAAAAAAATAGAAATAAAAAATTTACTTGCTCACCTCAGAAACCTGATAATCAAGACCCTCAATTACTTGCTTTAGTTGCTCTGGATTAACTCGAGAAGAATCATAAACAATAGTGGTTTTTGCCTTAGCATAGCTAGTTTTCGCTTCAATTACACCAGGCTGATCTTCTAACTCGCCATCAATATTTATACTGCAACTACTGCAGTGCATGCCGTCAATCTTAAAAACGACTGTTGTGCCCTGGGTTTTTTTCTTAAATAAATTTAGCATTTGACCTTTCTAAATCACTTCCATAGTGCCAGCATACATACCCATTGAACAAGTGAAGGCATATTTCCCAGGTTTGTTAGGAGTAAAAGTAAATAACTGCAAATCAGTTGACTCTAAAAAGGTATTAATTCCAAACTCCTTAAAGACAAAAGACAGCGCGCAAGAGTAGACTCCATTGCTCTGGAGTGTCAGCTGTACTGGCACGCCCCGCCGAACTTTGACGTAATTGGGGCTATAGCCACGATTAAGTATCTGAATTTCTACCTGTTGCACCCCATCAGTCACAATAGCTGAAGCTGATTGTTCAAACCTTTGTGCTGAAAAAAAATAAGTAACCGGCTGGATAATTTTATTAATAGTAATAGGAGAATTTATCACCAACAGCACTCCATTGACACTATAAATAAACATCCCAATCAATACCCAGGCCGCAAACTTAGTAAACTTTTGATACCAACCCTCACTGAGCTTGGCAGTAGCCACTCCCAATACGGCAAATAGCGGTAAGGTCCCCAACACAAATGAAAACATAATTAAAGCTCCATAAATGGGATTGCCGGTATTAATTGCTAATACCTCCATGGCTTGCGTGACTCCACAAGGAATAAAAACTGTCATTAAACCCAAAACTGCCGGCGCAAATAAAGCTCGGCTTTTGCTAGTATTTCTGATCATGCGTTGCAAAAACTTAGGTGGCTGAAAAGCTAAATGACGAAAAATAGGATGAACGTTAAGTAAATTCATGGCAGTAGCCAACATAAAAATAGCAGTAAAAACTTGAAAAGCCAGTCTAATGCCTAGACTAAGAGTAATCGCTGAACCCAGCAAACCCAATAAAAAACCAAGTAAGGTATGAGCAACTAGCTTAGTAATTAAAAACATTCCCACCGGCATCCAATCAAGCTGATCAAATTTTCTGGCTTTTCTTTTATCTTTATCATCACCCATCTCTTCATGCTCTTGTTCTTTTTGATTGGCAATTACGCTGGCTAATAATCCGCCCTGCATAGCTAGGCATGCTAAACCACCAGTAGTGAGGCCAGTTAAAAAGATAATAAATAAATTCATGAATTATTCCTTATTTAAGTTTAACAGTTTTTAAACGTAACGCATTAAAGACTACGCTGACACTAGAAAGTGCCATGGCTGCACCAGCCAAGATGGGACTAAGCAAAATTCCCCAGAATGGATATAAAACTCCCATCGCTACCGGAATTAAGATAATGTTATAAGAAAATGCCCAAAATAAATTTTGTTTAATGTTTCTCATAGTAGCTTTAGAGAGGTTAATAGCTATAGGCACCAAACTAATATCACTTCGCAAAAGCGTAACTCCCGCTGATTCAATCGCCACATCAGTTCCTCCTCCCATAGCAATGCTAACATCAGCAATTGCCAAGGCTGGAGCATCATTAATACCATCTCCCACCATCGCTACTACTGGATATTTTTCTCTCAACTTACGAATGGCTCGTTCTTTATCAGCGGGCAAAACTTCCGCTATTACCTCATTAATTCCGGCCTCCTTAGCTATAGCTTTGGCAGTCTGTTGATTGTCGCCTGTAAGCATAATGGAAGTAATTCCAGACTTTGATAAAGATTCCACTACAGCTGATGATGCTTTTTTTAAGCTATCAGCAATACTAAATATGGCGACTAAATGTTTTTCCACACTCATAAAAACTACTGTGTGTCCTTTATTTTTCAACTTCGTGGCTTGAAAAATTATTTCTTGAGAAACATTAATTTGTTGTTGTTGGAGTAGTTTTTCATTACCAATCACGATTTGTTTTTTATCTACATTGGCAGTTACTCCCTTTCCGCTTACATCATGAAAGTTGCTGATTGTTAGATCTTTAATTTTTCGATCTAACTTACTACTAGCAAACTCAACCAAAGCTCCAGCCAAAGGATGATGAGAGAGCTCTTCAGTATTTTTAAGTAAAACTAAGATATCTGTTTGCTGTGACTTATCAATAAAAACAGCTTCTTGGACCACTGGTTTGCCCTCAGTTAAAGTTCCTGTTTTATCAAACACAACTGCTTTAACTTTATTAGCCACTTCAAGCGCCTGGGCATCTTTAATTAGCACCCCGAGCTTAGCACCCCTACCCATTCCCACCATCAATGAAGTGGGAGTAGCTAATCCCAAAGCACAGGGGCAAGCAATAATTAAAACATTGATCATACTTATTAGGGCGAATACGAGCCGCGGCTGTGGACCAATTAACATCCATCCGATAAAAGTAATTATGGCTATTAAAATCACTACTGGCACAAAATAAGCCGAAATAGTATCTACTAGAGCTTGAATTGGCGGGCGAGATCCTTGAGCTTCTTTGACTAAACGAACAATATTAGCCAACATGGTTTCATTGCCAACCTTAGTTGCCCTCATCTCAATACTGCCCGACCGATTGATGGTCGCACCCACTAAAGTATCACCAATTTTTTTAGAAACTGGCAAACTCTCACCAGTCACCATACTTTCATCAATTGAAGTATTCCCTTTAACTACCTCGCCATCGACTGGAATTTTCTGACCTGGTTTAACTAATAAAATATCGCCCACTAAAACTTCTGATATTGGCAGCTCTAGCCATTGACCAGCTTTTTTAACCAAAGCAGTTTTAGCTTGAAGGTTAAGTAATTCTTTAATCGCAAAAGAAGTTTGGGCTTTGGCTCTAATCTCCAAAAATTTTCCTAATAAAATAAAAGCAATAATGGCAGAGGAAGCTTCAAAATAGACATGTGCGTCCACCCCATACTTAGCAAGCCAACTTCCGAAAAAAACTACAAGAACTGAGTAAAAATATGCTACCGAAGTACCCAGTGCGACTAGAGTATCCATGTTGGCAGTTTTGTTTTTGAGACCAGACCAGGCTCCTTGATAAAAACGCTTGCCAGCCCAAAATTGAACTGGCGTTGCCAATAGCCATAACAGCCAAAGATTGCGAAAAATCATTGGCAAATCAGGAATCATACTGGCTATTAGAATCACAACTAAAATCCCGCTCACCACTAATTTAGTTTTAAGTGATTTAAGATCCTGTGCTCTCTCCTGGTCAGCCACGTCTGTAGCGGCATCTGAACCAAAATGAGCGGTATATCCAAGAAAACTAACTGCATCCGCTAACTGCTCTGTAGAAATTTTTTTCTCATCAAAAGTTACTGTGGCTTGTTCATTGGCATAATTAACACTTGCTTGTTCCACGCCCAGCGTTTTGTTTAACTTACGCGTAATATTGCTTGCACAACTCGCACAGTGCATTCCAGAAACATGAAAAGATAGGGTTTGGTTATTCTTTGGCATATTTTCCCGGACTTTCTTTAAATTTTTTCATACAACCACTCGCGCAAAAATAATGAGTTTTGCCTGAATACCGATAACTAAAACCAGCAGTTTGGGGCGATAGTCGCATCTGGCAAACTGGATCGTGAACCAATGGTACTAAATCGTTCATTTTTAATGTCAACTCATCAATCAAGGCTAAGTTTTGGCGCTGATCTATGAGTACTAATCGTAATAAATCACTGGCTTTAATAATATTTTTATCACTTAAAGAATAATAAATCTGTTTGCCATCACGACGACTTTTCACCACACCGGCATCACGTAGTACAATTAAATGCTGACTAATATTGGCCTGAGGTAGATCCAACATGGTGTGAATATCGCTCACTGGTAGTTCTTGATCTCTAATCAAATGAATGATTTCCAGCCTTTTAGGATGGGAAAGGGCTTTTAATAATTGAGCATGCAGTTTAAAAATTTGATTATACATATTCGTAATTGTGAATATGTTTTCAATAAATGTCAACTATAAACAGATAAGTTGCAACAGATAAGATTAACAAACAATTAATTCACCAGATACATTGGGATATCGAATCACCCAATAATCCCAGGCAGTCGATTAAACATTTTGTATTAGACGATATTTTAGGATAAAATATTCACTTATGTCAGAACAACTTAGGACAGATCATTTCATGACTCCGCAGCAAGCCAAGAAACGATTGTTATCGATGGGTTATAAATCTATGCTGAAGTACCAATTCAGTATTCAGACTATCTATATGCTTTAGTGGTAGTTTCTCAATCAAATCAGCCCATGAATTTAGTTGAAGTTAGGGATAGTTTTAACAGGCCAATGCGCGGCAGGATTTGAAACCACATCCTGTACTGAACTTATAGTAATCTGTGCTATAATCACTTTTAATTAAAAATATCCAATGGGTTTAAGCTCGCAGAGGTTGTTGAATTTTTAAATTTTCAATTTCCCAAATTATTTGCTTCTTGTCTTTTTCCTTTTGTATTGATAAAGGAAATATTTATGTATCGTTCAAAAAATTCGTTTTCGAATTCTAATCACCAATATCGTGGTAGTAATCAACGTGGTGGCAATCAACGCCATTTTACTAGATTTTCTAGAGGAAAACAGGCTGCTTTTGATCCCTCAACCTTAGTTAAAAACGCTGCTCCCCAGCAAATTCAACCAACATACGTAGCAAAAAATAAATTTGCAAGTTTATCCATTTGTGGAGTGCTTAAACAAAATATTTTAGATCATGGATTTAAAGATCTAACTCCAATCCAAGATAAAATCATTCCTCAAATTTTAAGTGGCAAAGATGTCATTGGTCTTGCTAATACAGGCACTGGTAAAACAGCTGCTTTTTTAATTCCCTTGATAAACAATCTCTATAATCAAAAAACTGGAAAGGTGCTCATTATGGCGCCAACCAGAGAACTGGCTGTGCAAATTGACGCAGAATTTAAAATTTTTGCTCGTGGTACTGGACTATTTTCCAGCCCTTGTATTGGTGGAGCATCTATAAATCGCCAAATTGATTCTCTCAAAAGAAATCCAAATTTTGTAATTGGAACTCCAGGCAGGCTAATTGATCTAGAAAAACGTCGCATATTAAATTTTCATTCTTTTTGTGTGATTGTTTTGGACGAAGTTGATCGCATGTTTGACATGGGATTTATCCATGACATGAAGTATGTGATTGCTCGTTTGCCAGCTAAACGTCATTCTTTGTTCTTTTCCGCTACTCTACCCAGCAAATTAGATGGCATTGTTCATAGTTTTTTAACTAACCCTGTAGAAATTAGAGTAGAAAGTCAAAAAGCACCAGCCACTGTAAATCAAGATGTTGTAAAAATTAACGGCCAATCAAAAATTGATGTCTTACACAATTTATTAACTAAAGAAGGTTTTGACAAAGTGTTGATTTTTGGTCGAACCAAACATGGTTTAAATAAATTGGATAAAAATCTATTTGCCAGAGGTTTCAAAGTAGCAACTATTCATGGCAATAAGACTCAGTCTCAACGTCAAAAAGCACTCAAACAATTCAAGGATAATTTTGTTCAAGTTCTTCTAGCAACTGATATTGCATCAAGAGGTTTAGATATCGATGATGTTACTCATGTGATTAACTTTGATCTTCCCCAAACATATGAAGATTACATCCATCGTATTGGTAGAACCGGCAGGGCTAATAAGACTGGTGTGGCTTTAAGTTTTGTTGAGTAAAGATTTGGGCGAATCAACAGCCACTGCTTCTACCTTGCTTTTATGCGGAGTCCAATATGTATTGTGTCTTTTACACCAACTAATCATAGTTTGATTTGTCATAGCTAGTCCTCAGTAAATTCTCCTGCATCATGACCAAGAGCTAAAATACATTGCATAACTATTGTTTGATCTAGACTATCTATATCTATTTGTTTTGGGTCTAAATTCAATTTCTTAGTTAGCATTATTACTAGTTCTTGTGATGGTTGAAATTCCATAATCGCCTCCTTTCCGTGTAATTGAGTGTTCATTATTGTAGTCCCATTAAATAAAGAATAAGTGCTTTTTGAACATGGAGTCTGTTTTCTGCCTCTAAAAACACAACTGATTGTGGGCCATCAATGACTTCACTTGATACCTCATTCCCTCGGTAAGCTGGTAAGCAATGCATAAAAATAGCAGCTGGTTTTGCAACACTCATCAGCTTTTTATTGACCTGATAGGGCATAAATATTTTAAGTCTTTCTTTTTTCTCTGACTCATCACCCATACTCACCCAAGTATCAGTGATTACAACATCAGATCCTTCAACAGCTTCAATTGGGTTTGTTGATTGACTAATAGTTGATCCAGAAGTTTTTGCAATCAACTTTGCTTGGTCAATAACTTTATCACTCATTAAATATTTCTCTGGCGAAGCACATTTAAAATTTATTCCCAAAATTGCGGAAGCCAAGCATAATGAGTTTGTGACGTTGTTATCTCCATCACCCACAAAGGCAACTGTCAGGTTTTGAAGATTATCTTTTTCTTCCCAGATTGTCATGACATCAGCTAAAATTTGGCAAGGATGTTCTAAATCAGATAAAGCATTAATAACAGGCGCGCTTGAGTGTTTTGCTAACTGCTCAATTGTGGAATGCTTGAAAACTCTGGCCATAATCAAATCACACATGCTTGAAGTAACGATGGCAATGTCACCAACAGACTCCCTTTTGCCCATGCCAATGTCGTTTGGACCCAAATATATAGCATGACCCCCAAGTTGAGTAAGAGCTGTTTCAAATGATAAACGAGTTCGTAATGAGGGTTTCTCAAAAATCATCGCCATCGTTTTGTTATCTAACCAATTTTGTTGATGCTTTCCTTTTTCCTTCCATTCTAACTTGAGCTTTTTGGCTAGCTTGAACACTTGCCAAGTTTGATCAGCTGATAAATCAGTAACTGATAAATAATTTTTTTTCATGATTAAATTCCTTTAGTATTAACGTGTAATTTCGCTACTTCATATCTTTCTTTACCTGATAGGCCGTCTTCATGCCCAGACCATAGATCTCAATAAAACCAGCGCTTGAATTTTGATTAAATTTTGCATTTTTTTCAAAAGTAGCTAAGTTAATGTCAAATAAAGAGTTGGGTGAATCAACTGAGACTACTTCTGCTTTGCCTTTATAAAGAGTTAACTTTACTTTGCCAGTTACTTTTTGATTCATACTCTCAATATAAGCATTTAGATGATCCATAGTTGGCTCCATCCACTTGGCGTTATAACACATATAAGCCCACTTACTGTCAATTGTTTCTTTAAAGAAGTTTTCTTCCTGAGTAGAAACTAATTTTTCCAAGTTATAATGCGCTTTGATGATTACTGAAGCCGCGGGTAGTTCATAAACTCCTCTGACTTTAAGTCCCACCAATCTATCCTCAATTAGAATTGTGTAACCAACTCCATGTTTGCCTGCAATTTTATTTAGCTTCATAATTAAATCAGCTAACTTCATTTGCTTGCCATTTAGTTTGGTGGGAATCCCTTTTTCGAAATCAAGTTCCACATACTCTTTTTTATCTGGAGCTTTTTCTGGCGGTGTACAAACTTGTAGAATCTGATCAAGTTTTGGTTCTAATTTAGGATCTTCAATTTCACCACCCTCCCAGGTGACTCCAAACATATTGTCATCATCGGAATAAGGACACGCTTGTGTTTTATCTATGGCTTGAGGCACAGGAATTCCATATTTTTTAGCATATTTAATTTCCTCATCTCTGCCCATTGACCATTCTCTGACTGGAGCAATCACTTTAATATTGGGGTTGTAACAAAGGGCAGTGGCTTCGATTCTAACTTGATCATTACCTTTACCGGTGCAACCATGAGCAATAGCGTCAGCTTGTTCATTCTGCGCAATTTCCACAGCTTTCTTTGCTAACAATGGTCTAGCTATGGGTGTGCTTAGATGATAGTCACCTTGGTACTTCACATTAGCCTTAATGCCTTTAGCAAGATATTGCTCTGCGAACTCATCTTTACAATCTAGAACATAGGCCTTTTTAGCCCCTAATTTTAAAGCTTTCTCTTTGATTTTCTGTAGAGAATATATACCTTCAAGTTGCTGACCATAATCTATGGTTAGGGTAATCAGTTCACACTCATATTCATCCTGAAGCCACTTCAGCATGCAGGATGTATCTAAGCCACCAGAATAGAGCAAGACTATTTTTTTAACCTCGTTTTTTTTACCTTCGTGAGTGGCAACTTTTATATAGTTTGATTTTTGAAAAAATTGATTTTTCATATTACTCTTTAAATTTTAATAAATTAATAATTCCAATGATTACTAAAACTCCACCCATCCATTGAGATAAAAGCATGACTTCGCCGGTAGCAACACCTAAGCCGGTAGCAACAACTGGTTGAAGAATATAAACTAGAGAAATCTTTTTAATTTCCAGTCTTTTTAAAGCTTGATAGTAAAACAACAAGCCAAAAGCTGAAACTCCAACCCCCAAATAGCCTATCTTTAGCCAATCAAACTTCTCAAGATCAAAAAAGGGGATTATTACTGAAGGTAGAACTAAAAGACTTAAGCCAAGACTAAAACCTGCTCCGGTTAAACCTCTTATGCAAGTTACAATAACTGGGCTAATTTCCTTATTTAAAAACAGCTTGCCTAAAACTGTTGACACTCCCCAAAGTAAGGCCGCGCCTAAAGCCAACAAAACTCCGATAATAAAATTGCTGGCAAGGCTGATCTTGATTCCTGATTTAACAATTAAAAGTAAAAAACCAATTAAGATCACCCCAGCAATTTTTAAATACTCAATAGTTATTTTTTCTTTCAAAATTAGCATTCCCAAATAAATGCCAATTGGTAATTCCAAACTA
>JAHJTF010000028.1 GCA_018830045.1 Patescibacteria group bacterium
AGTATTTACTAAGTGTCATGGCCTTGATCTATACACCAGAGCAGTTAGCTGAGTTTGCTCATACTGGTGATCCCACCCTCTTTAAGGATCAGTTATTACTGCCTGGGTACGCGAGTATAAAAAACAGCCTAAGTGCCAGGCAGAAAGCCAGGAGTGAGTAGACATACCCACAATAACTATTTTTTACACCAAGCCACCATGTGGCTAGGTTTGGTACTGTTTATCTTAGGCATTTTATTTTTAACCACCAACCCCAGCCCTGTGTTAGCTGATGTTCTCTGTGGTCCTGGTTATGTCTGCTGGGAAGAGAGTGGGGGCAACGCCGCCTTATATGGCCGGTGCACGCTTTCAGATAACGGGGCATATTGTCAGGGATTGTCTATTGTAACTCTCTACTGCAACTGCACTGGCTCACCTGATTGCAGTTGTACCATTGGCCCGCCGGATGGGGGTACAACCTGTGAGAATCCGATTATTTCTGCGCCTATTTACGTGTGTACTGTGGGCGGTGCTGTCTGTACTGCTGTGGCACCAAACTCAACTGAGTGCCCACTTGTCTATGAAGGCACTCCCTATGAAGCGTATAGTGCGTGTGTTTTTTTTGGGACAGAACCCACCTGCGGCGACCCCACCGGCTCCTCCACCATCGGTTGCTGTTATGGGGGCGAGCCTGATCCCACCCCTCCACCACCTCCACCCTCTGAACCACCCCCACCACCAGATGGTAGCCCTGTGGTGGCAGTTATTATCCAAGCCAATGGCTCTGACACTGATATTACCGTGAGTAGTCCTTATACGATTGCTTGGAACTCAGTCAATGCCGCTAGTTGTACGCTCAATGGTATGGCTTCTAATACTGCCGGCAGTGTCTTGTACAGCAGTGGACCAGGCAGTTATTCATACACTTATACTTGTATTAATGAGACTAGCAGTGACACGGACTCAATCAATGTCATCGTGGATTGCGGAGTTTTAAGCGCTGATGTCAAGGCTAATGGCTCTGATACTAATATTACGACTTTTAATCCTTACACTATTAGCTGGAGTTCAGCTAATGCAGATGATTGTACGCTTAATGGGAGTGCGGTGGCCTTAACTGGCAGTCAAGTGGAGCCGGCAACTGTTGAGGGAGATTATCCTTATAATCTAGCTTGTAGTAATTTTTGTGCCGGTGCTGGGTCTGACAGCGTGACCGTGACTGTAGATTTTTGTGGAAATGGTGTTTGCGCGGGATTTGAAAACTGTTTTAGCTGTGCTGTAGATTGTGGAGCTTGCCCTTCTTCTTGGTGGCAAGTATGGGGCGGGCATTTGGCCGCAGAGGCAGATGCGGGCAGTGCGATCAGCTCCCTGATTCCTAGTGATACTGTGTGTATAGTGCCAGCTTGCTATCCATTTTTATCATCTCGAGATAGAGCTGGGACAGTCAACAGCGATGGCCTAGCGATGGTGGCCGGCGGGGATATTTCTGTTAATGGTCGGTACAGTTACCGCGATCCCGATATCTTTGCCATTGGGACGATCAAGACTCGGCTGGTAGAAAGCTACTCATTTTTCTATAGTCAGTATAGTTTGGGTCCAAGTCCCACAGAAGATTTTGCGGCAACGGCTGATGATGCCCAAAAACCCACTACCACCAAAGATTATTATTTTCATTCTGGTGACATGACTATCCAAAGCCCCTGGGCTGTAACTGCACCAGAGAGCTATGTGGTGTTTGTGGATGGCAACTTGACCATCTCCGATCCCGGTGGTGTAGACCAACTCATCACTGTGGCAGAGGGTGGCTTTTTAGCCTTTATTGTCTCTGGCAATATCACCATGAGTAGTAATGTGGGCCATACTACTCTAAGTAATACCGCGGGCAATGTTGAGGGTGTTTATGTGGCAGACGGGGCGTTGATTATTGCGACCAATAGCGGTACGGATGAGCGTTTTGTGGGCGAGGGGACGTTTGTGGGCTGGACCAACGTAGTGTTACGGCGTGATTATCGCAGTACCGACAATGATCTTTATCCTGCCCAAACCTTTATCTACCGGCCAGATTTTATGAAAAACACCCCAGAAAAAATGAAACGCTCCCAGATGTTGTGGCAAGAGACAAATTGAGATCTGTTAACATTAATTAAAACTATCTTGACTTTATTATCATTATTGATAATAAACTAGTGAGAGATTGGGACTAAGGACAAACTTAGACAGGATGTTATAATCAAAATCTTGATGCTTGCTCATACTTTTCAAATTTTAGATATTGGTCTACCCGTACTGCGTATTCCTATGCCCGCAGTAGAGTCAGTGACGGTCTTGGTTTTGGCTAATACTGGCTCACGTTATGAAACTCAAAAACAGCAGGGGATTGCTCATTTCTTGGAACACATGGCTTTCAAGGGTAGCCAGAACTATCCTACGGCCCAAGCTTTGGCAGCTACGGTGGATGGAGTAGGAGCGGATTTTAATGCTTTTACTAGCAAAGAATATATGGGCTACTATGTCAAAGCCGCCTCGCGACATTTAGAGTTGGCTTTAGATGTGATCTCCGACATGCTTTTGACCCCTAAACTGCGTCAAGAAGACATTGACCGAGAAAAGAACGTCATCATTGAAGAGATCCACATGTGCGAAGATACGCCTCCTCACCACGTGGGCAATTTATTTGATCGAATGGCCTTTGCAGGCAGTGGTTTGGGTCACGATATTATTGGTTCAGCCCAGACTGTGTCTGCGCTCACTAGTGCTGATTTTCAAGGCTTTTTAAAACAATGGTATGGTTTACCTAATTTACTGTTAGTGATTGCTGGTGATGAAAGTGTGGTCAACTCACAATCAATTTTAAATCAGGCTCAGCAGACATTTAGCAAAAAAGATTCAGTAACTGCCAAAAGAGTCAATAAAAAAGTTGACGTGGCAGCTGGGCTGAAGAAAAATCCGTATGCCCAGCAGTTTTTTCACTTGGAAAACAAAGCTACAGAGCAAGCCCATTTTGTGCTTGGTTGGCCAGGACCAGATCGGCTGAGTGAAGACCGCTATGCTTTGTCGTTACTTAATATTGTGTTGGGAGCCAACATGAGCTCGCGTTTATTTACAGAAATAAGAGAAAAGCGGGGATTGGCTTATTATGTTAGGTCTGATGTTGACGCCTATCATGATACTGGTATATTTGGCGCCGCAGTGGGCGCAGATCCCAAAAGAATTGAAGAGGCCCTAGAGGTGACGATTCAAGAGTTTACTCAGCTGGGTGGTGGGACTCAGCTGGGTGGTGGAACAGTGAGCTTACCGGTGAGCGCGGGCGAGTTGGCGCGGGCTAAAGAGTATGTTGCTGGTAAGATGGCGTTAAGCTATGAAAATCCACAAATGATTGCTGTGTATTATGGTCTCAAGCAGTTGCTTATGAATGAGATTGAGACTTTGGATGAGGTGCTGGCAAAGTTACGAGCGGTGGGATTAGATCAGGTACAGCAGGTAGTAGAGCGGTTGATTAAACCAGGGGAAATGCGGTTGGCGCTGATCGGACCGTTTAAGGATAAGGAGCGGTTTGAGCGATTTTTTTAACATTGTCTTGTTGTGGCGGCCATGATTTTTATTATCAATTTAGCACAAGTCAGTTTTGATGCAAACTCATCACTTTTGATGAGATCTCATCAAAATCAACCTGAGCGTTTTAAGAGATAAAAAAACTCACTACATACAATTCTTTACTCACTACTCTACTCACTGCTCTTTCACCCGCTGGATTGCAGTAGTATACTTGAGACTAATTAACAGAAAGGCACAGATGCAATGGACACAAACCGCAGTATTAGTTAAGCCCGATGGACTACAGCGTGGCTTGATTGGCGAGATCATTAATCGCTTCGAGCGTAAAGGTCTCAAACTAGTTGGGATCAAGATGATTGACATGGATGATGAGATGTTAAGTGAGTGGTATGCCGAGCATAAAGACAAAAGTTTTTTTGGAGACCTCAAGTCTTTTATGTCTTCCATGCCGATTGTGGCCATGGTTTGGGGAGGAATTGATGCAGTGTCAGTAGTACGCAAGCTAGTTGGGACTACTTTAGGACGAGAAGCCGAAGGCGGTTCTATTCGGGGTGATTTTGGCATGAGCCAACAGTTTAATCTCATTCACGCCTCTGCCAGCGATGAAGATGCCAAGCGCGAAATTGGGATTGTCTTTGATAAAGATGAGTTGTTTGCTTATGAACACGCCATGGAGCAACTGATTTACGCTGATTACGAGCGGAGTCTCAAGTAGGGGAGACTCAAGTAGGGGAGATATATGTCCAATGAATTGAGTCGAAGAGATGTTTTAAAGTTGCTTAGTATTGCACCTGTAACGCTAGCGCTTGATTGGACCAGAGCAGGCAGGTGGTTTGCAAGGAGCCTCGAAATTAGTAATTTATACCCTGAGCTAAAGAAAGAAAATCTTCCCAGTTTTTATAGGGAAATATTGGATTGTGTTCCTTTGACATGTATGACTAAGGAGGGAGTGCTCCAGATTGAACAAGGGGCAAATGCTGAAAAAAAAGATGTGCCCATAGTCCAAACTAAGCTGAATAAAAGAATTCTAAAGCTGTCCGAAAGAAATCCAAATTTCCTGTTTGTAGCTGATCAAATTGGTTTAGCATGGCATTGGTTTGGCGATTTAGACCCGTGGATAAAAATATTTGCACCCAATGGAACCGCTAGAGAATATGTAGACAATGGGTTTGGAGGCGGAACATCAGCGATGTTTTTGGTGGGGGATGAAATACCGGGGAATGGAGGAGCAACCGATAAAGCAAGCATTGCTCAATGTGAGCTTCCAACTAATAAAGGAATACCCGCACAATCTGCTCACATATTACCAGTTGATAGAAATGATTACGAAAGCAGAAAACAATATTTTGCATTTGCGCTTAATGAACTTGGAAAAAAATATTTTTCGGAAAATCAATATACATACTCCATTCTTCAACGGATGTATAACGGGGGTCCAAATACTGCCCCCAACAGACAGATAATCGGAGTAGAAATACTAGGAAGTGATTTTGATAATCCCAAAAAACCCTCCATCTATGCAGAAAATAGCCAATGTTCTATCTGTCTCCATACCTACAATTAAGCACTATGGTATCCAGGCCGCATATAATTCATATGGACATCAAGAATTTGATCTTAGCAAGGGTGATCCGGGAAAGGGTTTTACCTATCTAATAAAAACATTACTGGGAGTATATGCCTTGGTAAATAAAGATGAAAAACTCTCAGACCTCCTTTTTGGCCCGTTTATGACGATCAATCAAGACGAAAAAGAAGCGGCTCAAAGATATTTCGATTTTATTGAGAACTATTTTAGGCTAATCGTCAGTAAAGAAAAATACGACGAAGTCACGGCAAATATTAACTACCAAGAATTGAAAAAAGCTTTGCGTATCATTATGATGCGTTAAACACATATAAATAACATGCAGGCAAATACAAGGCAATCCAAGCTATTCTGGTGCCTCCGGGGGGAATCGAACTCCCAACCCAGGTTCCGGAAACCTGTGTTTTATCCATTAAACTACAGAGGCTTTTTATTACTCAACTTGGTATTATAACCCAATGGAAGCGACGATCTATTAGTTGGATGCCGCTTTTCTACTTTCTTCAGGATTGGCTTGTTTTAACTTATTGACAATTAATCCTGCGCCAGCCAGAAACAAAATAAATAGCACAAAAACCGGACTTAATAGCGAACGGCCACTGCCAAGATAAGCGTAAGTAAACGCTGTGCCAATATGAGCACAAGTAACTATCGTTAAGAATTTTTTAGCGTTTATTGTAGACAGACCAACAAGATAGGTTAGGTTATCGTTTGAAAGTGGAGGTACTAAGTACATTAGAAAAAAAATGACTAATGCTTTTTTTGATTTGATCATCTGATCATATTTGCTAAAATCGCTTTTTTGAGCAAACTTAGCAACCACAACTCTTCCCAAGAATCGCCCTAAATAGAAGTTTATAATTGTGCCAAGAGTTTTACTTAACCAAATTAATAGCAAGCCATTCCAGAATCCAAATAATGCCCCACCGGCTAAAGCAAAAACTGCATGATTTAATGGTGTAATAACCACTGGTATAGTTGCAACTGCGGTAAATACTATGGGAGCAAGGATTCCGTAGGAGTTCAAAAACTCTCTCATTTGCTGTTTGTCGGGAAACAGCGGATTCGGAACTAAATAGCCCACAATAATCGCAATAAGCGGCAAACCAAATACAATAAACCAGATTAGGTTTTTTTTGTTTAGTATTTTCATAGTTTCTCAAAAAAACACGCCCGTTTTTGAACGCTATCGTTTTTGAACGCTGCCAGTCTTCAAATGTGCTCTCGCCAGGACTCGAACCTGGATCGGAGGTTTAGGAAACCTCTGTTCTATCCCTTGAACTACGAGGGCAGTTGGTTAAGAAATTATTATACTACTAAGTGAAAAATCAAAAAAATGGAGTGGCGAATTAGAGGATAGTTAGTAATGATTTTTTTAGTTTTGCAAAGGCGTGTTTATTGAGGGCTAACTCTGGAAGATCGGTATTTTCTTGTAAAATGGTTTGGAAAAACACGAGTGAAGAATCGAGATGATTCTCATGAATAATGAGAGATGTTGGGGAGAGGATTTGTGATCCAAGCGAGTTGATGAGTGCAATAGTATCGATGAAGTCTTTGCGGCCTTTGGGCGATCTACACTTTCTGATTTCTCTGTCTCTGTCGGAGAGGCCGGACTCGAACCGGCGGCCTCGCGATCCCGAACCGCGCGCGCTAGCCATCTGCGCCACTCTCCGTTTTAGACTTAATAAACATTTATAGTCACTCGGGGCAGTCATTAAGACTATTTTTTTAGGTACTCAATATTATATACTGAAAAGATGTTTAATAACCTGCTCCTCCAAAATTATATTACGCGTGGATTTTGGGGAGACGAGGCCTGGACAGCAGTTATTTCTCGTTTATCTATCCCAGAAATTATTCAGGTTACCGGCCAAGATTTTCATCCGCCGCTTTACTATTTAATAGTGCATGGCTTTATGCAGGTTTTTGGCGAAAGCGAATGGATCCGAATTATCTCGACTATTTTTTTCCTTTTAACTTTAATTCCAGTTTACGTTTTTGCTAAAAAAATTGTTAATAAAACCGTAGCTTGGGTAAGTACACTCTTGGTGGC
>JAHJTF010000029.1 GCA_018830045.1 Patescibacteria group bacterium
ACTCAGCCAACTGCATCGTCCTTTAACTAGCAATATCATTATTATGAAGCCAGAGTCAGCTCAGATGACTAAATATGCTTCTAATACTTATCTGGCAACGCGAATTACTTTTATTAATCAAATTGCCGATCTATGTGAAAAAAATGGTGCCGATGTCCAAGAAGTTGTGACTGGAATGGGGCAAGATCCAAGAATTGGTGAACATTATTGGTATCCCGGCTTTGGTTATGGAGGCTCATGCTTTCCTAAAGATGTGAGCGAACTTGCTGCTTATTCTAGGGCAGTGGGTGAATCTAATAATCTGATGAACAAAGTCCATGAGTTAAACCAAACTCGCATCTCTTACTTAATGAGCAAATTTGGTCAAAAAGTTGGTGGCTGGCAAGGCAAGCAAGTAGCGATTTTAGGACTATCATTCAAACCCAATACCGATGATACTCGTGAAGCCCCCGGCTTATCGGTTGTATCCTACCTACTCGAACAAAAAACCAAAGTTATGGGTTATGATCCTCGAGCAGTTTGGCCGCAAAAAAACGCTGGTTTTTCTCAACAACGCAACATTGAAGCAGCTGTTATTGATGCCGATGTCATTATTGTTTTAGTTGAATGGCCAGAAATTATCTCTTTTGATTTTTCAAAAACTAAAACGATTAAGCCTCAATTTTTCATTGATGGCCGGAGTCAATTTGATCCTGCCACAATCAAAAGCTGGGGCTATACTTATTTAGGTATTGGCCGAGGATAAACGGATAAATATATGAATCAAGCTACTATTCTTATCACTGGTGGAACAGGTTTTGTAGGCTCACATTTAGTAGAAGCCTTACTAAAAGCCGATCAAGCCAATATCCACGTGACTTCATACTCTGATAACCCAGGATTTGTTCACGCTCTATTACCCACTAATCAAATACGCTCAATAGACTTAACCGACCAAACAAAAACCTTTGAGTTGATTAAAAAACTTCAACCCGATCAAATTTATCATCTGGCAGCCCTGGCCGCAGTAGGTAAAAGTTTCAAGAATACTAAACAAGTTTTAGATAACAACAATCAGTTGCAACTAAATGTCTTAGAGGCAGTTCGCCAGTATGTGCCGCATGCAAAAATTTTGGCGATTGGCAGCGCTATGGAGTATGACTTAATCACTACCTACCCTGGTTTTGATCCACAGGCCGTTAGTGAAACTTACCCGCTAGGACCCATTAGTCCTTATGCTGTTTCTAAAGTATCCCAAGATTTATTGGCATATGCTTATGCACAAAGTTTTAACCTGAATATAATCAGAGTTAGACCTTTTAACCACATCGGAGAGCGTCAATCTCCGGATTTTGCAGTATCTGCTTTTGCCAAGCAAATTGTCGCCATTGAAAACAATCAGCAGAAAAAAATTAAAGTTGGCAATCTCACCGCTGTTCGCGACTTTACTGATGTCAAAGACATGGTCAAAGCCTATCTCCTGTTAATGGAAAAGGGTGAGTCTGGTCAAGTTTATAATATTGGGACCGGTCGAGGTTATAGCATGCAGGAAGTACTTGATATACTCATGAGTTTAGCTAAAGTAAAAACTGAAGTTGAGATTGATCAGACAAGAATAAGGCCGTCAGATGTGCCGATCGCTATGGCTGATCCTAGAAAAATTAAAAGCTTGGGTTGGAAACCCACAATTGAGCTTAATGAAACACTAAAAAGAGTATTAGCATATTGGAGATCACAGTCATGAAAAAAGCTTTTATTACCGGCATCACTGGTCAAGATGGTTCTTATTTAGCAGAATTTTTATTAGATAAGGGCTATAAGGTTTATGGCTTAACTAGGCGTACTAGTACTCAAAACTTTGCCCGCATTCAACATTTAATCCACCATCCCCACTTAACACTAGTATCTGGTGATTTGGTCGACCAACACTCTCTCACTAACCCCATCAAAGAAATTCAACCTGATGAAGTTTATAACTTGGCTGCACAGTCGTTTGTTCAAGCTAGTTGGAGCCAACCAGTTTTAACTGGTGATTTCACTGCCATTGGTGTGACTAGAGTTTTGGAGGCCATCAGATTAGCTTGCCCCACAACCAAATTTTACCAGGCTAGCTCATCGGAAATGTTTGGTAAGGTTAGAGAAACTCCACAGAACGAAAATACACCCTTTTATCCTCGCTCACCCTACGGCGTAGCTAAAGTATACGGACACTGGATCACGGTTAATTATCGTGAATCTTATGAGATGTTTGCTGTTTCTGGAATTCTGTTTAATCATGAGTCTCCCCGCCGTGGATTAGAGTTTGTGACTCGCAAAATTGCTAACGGCGTAGCTAGAGTAAAATTAGGTAAACAAAAATATGTGGAGCTTGGCAATCTTGAATCAGAACGAGATTGGGGCTATGCCAAAGATTATGTAGAGGCGATGTGGTTAATGCTTCAGCAAGATAAACCAGAAGACTTTGTCATTGGCACGGGCGAAGCTCACTCGGTCAGAGAATTTTTACAACTTTCTTGCAAGGTAGCTGGCATAGATAACTGGGAAACAGCCTATAAACATAATCCGGACTTTGATCGCCCAGCTGAAGTTGATCGACTGATTGCTGATCCAAAAAAAGCTCGGGAAAAACTAGGCTGGAAGCCCTCGGTTTCCTTTGAAGAACTTGTTATCCTCATGGTTAAAGCTGAACTAGAAAGAGAAAGCAAGACCAGTAAATGAAAAAGGCTGTCGTTATTATTCCCACTTATAACGAAAAAGATAATATTAAACAAACTATCACTGAAGTATTCGATGTTTTTGCCCAAATCAAAACATGGCGCATGGAAATCTTAGTGGTTGATGACACTTCTCCAGACAAAACTTATGAAGTGGTTAAAAAATTGCAACAACAACAAAAATATGACTCTAGGTTGCACTTACTTTTAAATAAACAAAAAGTTGGCCTAGGTGTGGCTTATTTAAAAGGTATGGCAGAAGCTTTTGGCAAATTTAAAGCAGATGTGATATTTGAATTTGATGCTGATTTATCACACGACCAAACTAAAATTCCATCTTTCCTGCAAAGAATCGACCAAGGAGAAGAGATGGTGCTTGGATCACGCTATGTGCCTGGGGGCGGTATTCCAAACAACTGGGGCTTGCATCGTAAAATTTTAAGTCGCGTGGGGAATCTCGTGGCCATGACCATTCTCACTGATTTTTATATTCGTGACTGGACCTCAGGGTATCGAGCTATCACCAAAAAAGTCTATGATGCTGTTTCTCCAGAAATGAACTCAGAAAAATTTGCTGGCTATACTTTTCAAATTGGATTTTTACATAAAGCACGACGCAAGGGATTTAAAATCATCGAAATACCCTATAAATTTAAAGACAGAACTCATGGAAAATCTAAGATCGGCCCCGAATATATTAAAAATGCGCTATTATATATGTTGAAGATGAAAATCCAGGAAATTTTTAATCACCGTATATTTAAATTCTTAATGGTCGGAGGCACTGGTACTTTAATACAGCTAGCTGCTCTTGTGCTTTTTAGAGCTATTATGCCTAACTTTGATTGGCTATTTATAACTGGTTTTATTTTAGCTACTTTTTTGAGTATTGAAGTAGCAATTCTTTCTAACTTTACTCTCAATAATATCTGGACATTCGCTGATCGCAAACTTACTTTAGCTCAAGCGCCGCTCAAATTTTTGCAATTTAATCTTACCTCTGCCGGCTCAATCTTAATTCAATTGCTAGTTGCCACAATTGGAGAACGAGTTTTTGGAATTTTTGATCTGTTTATCATCCCCATTATTAAGATGAATTTTGATACTGGTACTTTGTACGTCATGATCGGTATCTTGCTAGGACTTTTTTGGAACTTTTTTGCTTACAATACTTTTATCTGGAAAAAGAAAAAATCATAGGCTATTCTGACTATGAAGGTTTTAAAACGCCTGTCCTTATCCCAAATCTGTCTAATTATTTTAATCTTAATAGCGTCTTTTTTCAGACTTTATAATTTAAGTGATTCATTACAATTTCAAGGAGATCAGGGTCGCGATGCCATAATCGTATCTCAAATCTTTACACAGAGAGACTTAGTTTTTATTGGTCCTGTCACTAGTGTTGGCAACTTATATCTCGGACCTCTTTATTACTACTTCATGCTACCTTTTCTGTGGTTAAGCTACCCAAGCCCGATTGGACCAGCTTATGCTATCGCTATCTTAGGGATTATTACCGTTTTTTTGATGTATCAACTAGGAAAAAATTTAATTAGCACAAGGGCGGCTCTGATTGCCACAATCTTTTTTACCTTTTCTTCAACGGTTATTGCCTATACTCGCTTTAGCTGGAATCCCAACCCCGCTCCATTCGTTTCAGCTTGGATGATTTTTTTTACTTACAAAGCCTGGCAAAAAAAACCTTGGTACTGGATCGCGGTAATGGTTTGCCTTGCGGTTTTGTTTCAACTTCATTATTTGGCTTTATTATCAATCGGAGGGGCAGGTGTAATCTGGCTAATCAGCTTTTTTGAAAATTGGAAAGAAAAAAATAGATCAAAAAATTTTACTCAACAACTAAAAGCCACAGCGGTAGGAATATTCTTCCTATTTCTTTCCTTTACACCGTTGGTTTTATTTGACTATAAGCATAATTGGTTAAACGCCAATGCTTTTTATAATCTTATTTTTCAAGACAATAATTTTAAAGCCACTACCAGCAGCGGTCTAATCACTAAAGCTTTTGAAGCTCTCAAAGAAACACATGGTCGCGGGCTGCATGCCCTGTTTGAGATCGCGATTGGTCAGCAACGACTACTCAATACCATCTTGTTAATCGTAACTCTTGCCATTTTGGGCTGGCTATTAATTAAAAATAAAAAAGATAAACATTGGGCCGGCTTTGTAGTAATATCAGCTTATCTAGTTGCCGGTATTATAGGCACAGCCTTTTATGAACACACTGTTTTTGATCATTATATTGCTTATTTATTCCCAGTCACTTTTTGGATTTACGGCATCATCTTGGACTTTTTAATAACAAAATGGAAGTTCATTGGAAAACTCATTAGTGGAACTTTCATAGCATATTTTTTATGGTTCAACCTCAATCACTTACCAATTTACAAACAAGGCTGGACAATTGACGACATGCAGGTGGTAAGCGACAGCATTTATCAAGAAATCAAACCCGGTGAAAAATACAACTTAGTATTATTCTCAGAATCACGAGATCTAGATGCGCAAAACTATCGATACTTTTTAACCACTACTGATCGTCCTCCACTCAAAAGAGAAAGCCGCGGAGAAGCAGAAACTTTAGTGGTGATCAATGAAGATCATTCAATCAAGAATGTGGCTGATTCTCCTGTTTATGAAATTGTGGTTTTCCCAGATAAAAATCCCAAGAAAACTTTGATGATTCCTAATGGCCCAGAAATTATTATTCTTAGCACCAGAGAAGACCGATAGTTCCTCTGGAGCTATGCGCAAGTTTTTTCTATACTACAACAATGTCTACTAAACCTTATTTATCCATTATTATCCCTTCCTATAATGAAATGGAAAATCTTAAGAGAGAAGTTTTGGATAAAGTAATTGATTATTTAACAAAACAAGATTATTCCTGGGAGGTGATCTTATCCGATGACGGTTCTGACGATGGTACTATCAAAAAACTTCATCAATTTGCCCAAAAACACCCCCAAGTTAAGGTGTTAGAAAATGTCCACGCGGGTAAAGGACCCACGGTAAAAGCTGGGATGCTAACAGCTAGAGGTGCATGGCGCTTGTTCACCGATTTTGATCAATCAACTCCGATCTGGGAAATTGAAAAACTTTGGCTTAGGGCCAAACATGGCTACGAAGTAGTCATTGGCTCTCGAGAGATGGTAGGATCAATCAGAGATGATGAGCCTTGGTATCGACATCTAATGGGACGTGGCTTTAATATTCTGGTTCAAATGCTCGCTATTCCTGGTATTTTAGATACTCAGTGTGGTTTCAAGCTGTTTTCAGCTCAAGCTACTAAACTATTATTTAATGGCCTACAAGTTTATGGTCAGCAAGAACAGCGCGGCGATGCTTTTACCGGCGCCTTTGACGTGGAGTTGCTTTTCTTAGCTAAAAAATATGGTCTAAAAATTAGCGAAGTGCCAATTGAGTGGCACCACCGAGAAAGTGATCGAGTAGATCCAATTAAAGATTCGCTGAGGATGCTGCGCGACATTATTTGGATCAAAATCGCGGATCTCAAAGGTAGATACAAGAATAATGTTTGATTTATTAAAAAATCCACTCAACAAAAGACTACTACTATATTTTTTGTTGCTGACTATCTACGCAGTTTTTTCTTATTCACTAACAGCTCCCAATCTTGTTTTGAGTAGTTGGTCGCCATATTGGCGGTTTCAAACCTGGATGTGGGCTATTTTTTTTAATAATAGACAACTGCTTACTTTTAGCTTTGTTACTTTGATGATTGCTCTATTTACTACATACATCAAAATAATTAAATCCTGGCCCAAAAAAAATCATCTCCCCTGGTGGCTGCCTTTGTTAATAGCATCACCATTGCTTATTTCTAATAATGCGCTTTCATATGATGTTTTCAACTATATTTTTAATGCCAAGATGGTTGTCGTTTACCAAGCCAACCCCCATCTGCAAACAGCTCTAGACTTTGCTTACGATAACTGGACTAGATTCATGCATAATACTCACACACCGGCTCCTTATTTTTATGGATGGACCGGATTATCTCTCTTACCTTATTTCCTAGGAGGTGGAAAATTCTCACTTACTTGGATGGCTTTTCGCTTATTTAATTTTTCAAGCTTAGGATTATTAAGTTTTTCTCTAGTTAATTACCTAAAAGATAGACAAAATATCTGGCTACCGCTCTTACTCTTTAACCCACTTTTATTAATTGAAGTGGTAAGTAATGTCCATAATGACTTGTGGATGATGGCGCCAGCTTTAGTGGCAATGCTATTAATTTCTAGAGAAAAAACCAATAAAAACATATTTTTATCATTGGCTTTGCTCTTATTATCAGCTTCAATCAAGCTAGCTACTCTAATGTTATTCCCCCTGTGGTTGGTTTTAGTTTCCCCTTGGAAAAAAATCTGGCCTAAGCTTCATGATCTGATTTTGGATAACTGGCCCCTCCTAACTTCAGTTTTACTATTTTTGCCCCTACTGACCCTACGATCTAAACAGTTTTTGCCCTGGTATCTAATTTGGTCTCTTGTCTGGATTCCATTGATTAATAAAAAGTGGAAATTATGGAAAATCAGCCTGGTGATTTTATCTATTAGCTCGATGTTTCGCTATATTCCCTACCTCTGGTCTGGTAACTATGAAGGAGATGTAATCCTTCATCAAAAATTAATTACCTGGTTACCCTTCATTCTATTTTGGATCACTATTTTTCTTCATCGCAAATTTTTTCATCGCAAGTGTTTCATCGCAAGTGGCAAGTTGGCGAGCAAGTGCCACTAGGCTACAATAGAATGGTGAAAAACTTACGCCTTTGGATAATACCTACTTTAATTATTCTTTTTTACCTTTTTTCTCATTTGTATCGCCTAACACTTTTGCCCGTATTTGCCGACGAAGCCATTTATATCAGATGGACTCAGCTCATAATTGATGACTGGCGACAATATTTGTTTTTCCCCCTAAATGATGGTAAAACACCGCTCTTGATGTGGTTGATGATGCCGTTTCAATTTTTATTCAAAGATCAGTTATTCGCCGGTAGATTTGTGGCCGTTTTGATTGGCTTAGGACAAATTTTAAGCTTAGGTTATTTGGTGAAATTATTAGATGGAAAAACAAAAACAGCTCGGTTAGCTATGATTTTAGGAAGTGTCTTACCTTTTTGGTTCTTTCATCACCGCATGGCCCTAACAGATGCTTTGTTGTGTTTAGGGATAACCTGGACAATCATTGGGGTAATTCAAATAGTGAGAAATAAACAAAAATTTCTCTGGATAAGTCTAACTGGTTTATTTCTTGGCCTAGCATTATGGGCTAAATTACCGGCTATTTTGATCATACCCAGCTTGTTTCTCTATCCCTGGCTAAAGAGGGCAAAATTAAACTCTAAAACTAAGCACATTACCCATATTTCCCTGGCGATATTGGGTGGTTTAACACTATTTTTTAGTCTCAGACTGCACCCAGTTTTTTCGCAATTATTCTCTAGAGGGGGAGATTTTCTCTACCCCTGGAAAGAAGTCATTTTTCAGAGTAAATGGAGAGAGACCGTCATTAACGTTCCAAATTACATCAATTATTTTGGAGCCTATCTAACCTGGCCTATTTTATTACTAAACTTACTAGGGCAATTGCTCCCAGATACTAAAAAGCGAAGAATCCAACATATTTTAGTTGGCTCAGCACTTCTGTTTGCCGGACCAATAGCGCTCCTTGGTAAAGTAGTTTATCCCAGGTATTTCTTACCCGTTAGTATCTTTTTGACTGTTTCAGCAGTTTTGGTAGTACAAGAGTTAGTATTAATGGCTCTAAAACAAAAAACTTACTGGAAAAGGGTTTTTCTAGGAATAACCCTAGGAGTAATGTTGATCAATACCGTGATTATCTCAAGTAAATTTATTTATTTCTCACTTACCAATCCCAGCAAAACTCCCTTTGTTAGTGCAGATCAAGAGCAATATCTCTACAGATGGTCATCTGGTCATGGAATCAAAGAAAGTGTAAATTTTATTAAAGACCTGGCTCGAGATCAAACAATAGCTGTTGCTACCGAGGGTTCGTTTGGAACTCTCCCAGATGGAATTTTGCTGTATTTTCACCGCCAAAATGTAGACAACATTTACATAGAAGGAATTGGTTTCCCGGTTAGAGAAATTTCAGAAAAATTTATGAATCGAGCAATAAACTTTGATCAAATTTTACTCATAGTCAACAGTCATCGCCTAGAAATTGATCTGCCTCAAGGAAATCTACTTCGCGAATACTGTCGCCCAGATAATTCGCCCTGTTTGCAAATTTGGGATATAACTCAATTGCTCAAAGAAGGAAAATTGCCTCTCAAAAAGTCTTAATTATTTCTTAATGATGAGATATCTTTGTTGTAATAATTGGCTTGCTTAAATTATTTAAAATCTGACTTACTACATTAAGATTCTTGTGAGAAAGATTTTTTGTTTTAGGCGCCGCTCTTTTCACCACCGCAGCCCGTCTGTCATTTTCATACTGCGAACAGACTCCATTCTTATCAACTAGACTAACAACCGGATAAACCCGCTCACTCTCCCCTTCATAATGGAATGAAACGGTATATTCCATATCTTGAGTTATTCCCAAAAAAACTTTATTTCCTATCCTGGACATATCAAGCCATCCTTCTTTTTTAGACATCATCTTTGTATATATTTCTTCTAAACTACTAAGCTTAGGAGCTCGTTCTTTCATTTGATATCCCAGTACACTGGCTAACCCCACTCTTTGCAAAGATGGATCTAAAACAATGGAATTGTTTTTTGAGAAGTTTTTTACACGCTTATTAGATATTATGAGAAAAACATGATTATTGTCTTTTTGATTAAAAAATGTTGGTTCGTATCCTGCGGCAAGAGTAATCGAAAGTCCTAATTCATTCAGCGCATCGGTTATCCTAAGAGATATCATGCGAGACAACAAATCACGAGCAAGATCACCACACGTCCCAAACTTCAAAACACCCCTGGCATCGTGGGGATTTTTTATATTAATATAACCATACTCGTCAAGATATTTTTCTTGCTTTGATAAAAACTTGGCTTTTGCCACGGTGTTCGCATAGTGATCCTTATAACTAACAACCAAAGATAGTATCTCAATTATCGTAGCTTGGGAAATTCCAAATTCTTCGAGTAAACTAATAGCAGAGCATTCTTGATCAAGAGAAAGAAAGATTTGGGATTTATTTTCCAGCATTATTTAGTGAAATATTAAGTCAAAGGGTAGAGAAATACAAGAAGATAACTCAGGTAGAGATTTTGACTCCCTACCTGAGTTGAAACCCTACTACTTGGCCCTCTTAATTCTGAGGGCGTCTGCAGTAGGGGCAAAACCTACTGCCTGGTGGAATTTTTTTATTGCACCAGACACAACGTAGGGCTTGCGCCCATCTAGCAAATAAAAACTCCATTCTCATCCTCCTGCAAAAAAGATTTTCATCTGCCCAACCTTTGCAATAAAGGCGGGCAGGTTATCAAACACTTCCTGGTTGATCCAGGAAGATATATTATATCAATAAAAGAAGAAATCCATCTATTGTATTTATCTACTTGATCCACTCGTCTTTTAAACCAGTTTATTCATGATAAGATATACAAATTCATGTCATTAGCTAATTGGAAAAAACACATCATTGTGTCTATTGCTACTTTAGGAGTGGTCTATGGTGATATTGGTACCTCACCGCTCTATGCTATTAAAGAAATC
>JAHJTF010000030.1 GCA_018830045.1 Patescibacteria group bacterium
CGCTGCTGTAGAAACAGCAGAAGAAAATAATCTTGGTGAGCTGATGTATATAGAATCAATTATTGCCACATTATTAGAGTAAAATACTTATATTAAACAAAAAACCATGAAACAAAAAATTAGCAAACAACTAGTTAAACACATCGCGCAATTAGCCAATCTAGAAATAGATGACACCAAGATCGGCCTCTACCAAAATCAATTGAGCGTAATTTTGGATCATTTCAACGATCTAAAATTACTCTCACTTGCTAATGTGCCAGAAACATCTCGCATCATCGAAGAACAAAATATTTGGAGAGAAGACATCATTGAGTCTTCCTTCAGCCAAAAAGAGGCCCTTGAAAACTCAAAAAATACGTATCAGGGCTTCTTTGTCGTGCCCTATGTACTCATTAATAAAGACGAGTGATGCTATTAAATAAATCAATCTCCGATATAGCAACTTTGATTAAAAACAAAACAATTTCTGCAGTCGATCTAGTTAATGAAGCTTATGAAAAAATCGAACGACTAGATTCCCAAATAAATAGTTTCATTACTATTAGGAATAAAAAAGAAGTTATTAAAGAGGCAGAGGAAGCTGATAAAAAAAATATTGGAACCAAAAATCCACTTTATGGGATTCCTTATTCGCTTAAAGATGCTTATGTAACCACAAAAATCCGCACCACCTGCGCCAGCAAAGTCCTAAATAATTTTTTGTCGCCTTATGACGCTACTGTTTATCAAAAACTCAAACAAGCTGGAGCAATCATGATTGGCAAAAATAATCTTGACGCTTGGGGACATGGTGGTTCAACAGAAAATACGGATTATGGAGGTGGGAAAAACCCATGGGATACTTCTAGAATTCCCGGAGGATCGTCCGGCGGTCCAGCCGCGGCTATTTCCAGTAGAATGGTGAGTTTTGCCATCGGCGAAGACACTGGTGGTTCCATTAGAAACCCAAGCAACATGTGTAATACCTCAGGGCTTAAAGTTTCTTATGGCAGAATCTCTAGATATGGGGTTATTGCTTACGCTTCATCTCTAGACAGTGTTGGTCCTATGGCTAAATCTGTTGAAGATTTGGCGCTGATTCTTGAAACCATGGTTGGTAAAGATAAATTTGATGCCACAAGTTCAATAAATAAAAATTTTGATTATGTAAAAGATCTTCATAAAAGAACTACAAAAATTATTGGACTGCCAAAAGAATTTTTTGGTGAAGGATTGGACTCTAGAGTTAGAAAAATAATATTAAAGGTAGCTAAAGAATATGAGACCGCAGGATACAAAATTGCAGAAGTAAGCATTCCATTAATGAAATACGGTATCTCTATTTATTACTTAACAAGCCTAAGCGAAACCAGCTCAAATATGGCCAGATATGACGGGGTTCGCTTTGGCAATAGCAGACAGCTACTTTCTGATGAAACAAAGAGAAGAATTATGTTGGGTAGTTATGCCTTATCAGCCGGCTATGCTGATGAGCTTTATAAAAAAGCTCAAAAAGCTAGAACTAAGCTAATCAAAGAATTTAATAAAGCATTCGAAGTCTGCGACGTCTTATTATGTCCAGTTACTCCTAGCCCACCAGCGAAAATAGGAGAACTGATTAATGATCCTCTTAAAAGCTTTTTAGAAGATTTGTACACTGGACCAATTAATGTTGCCGGATTACCCAGTTTGGCCATTCCAGCAGGATTTACAACCAACAATCTTCCAGTGGGTATGCAGTTGATTGGTAAAAGATTTCATGAAGAACAACTGCTGCAAATGGGATATGTATATCAACAACTTACTCACTGGCACATAAAAAAGCCACCACTATTAAATCAAAATGATTAATTCAAATAAAAACTACCAGCTCATTTGTGGATTAGAAGTCCATGCTGAGCTTAAGACCCAATCAAAAATGTTTTGTGGTTGTAAAAATGATCCCTTTGGCGCACCCAAACCTAATATTTATACCTGTCCCGTTTGCTTAGGAATGCCAGGAGCTCTTCCAGTTCCAAATAGAAAAGCTATCGAGTGGACGATTAAATTAGGTTTGGCGCTTAACTGCAAAATCAATCTTTTTTCAAAATTTGACCGCAAGCATTATTTTTATCCAGATTTGCCCAAAGGCTATCAAATTAGCCAGTATGATATTCCTTTTTGTTATGACGGCTATCTGGACACTTCAGAAGGAAGCGTGGGGATTACTCGCATTCATCTAGAAGAGGATACTGGCAAGTTATTACATAAAACTATTGATGGTAAAAAAATTACTCTGGTTGATTTTAATCGTGGGGGAGTGCCATTAGTTGAAGTCGTGACTGAGCCTGATATCAAATCTGCTGCTCAAGCCACGCAGTATAGCCGAAAACTCAGAAATATTATCCGTTATCTAGACATCGGTAACTGTGACATGCAAAAAGGCGGTATGCGCTTAGAAGCCAACTTATCTTTAAGTGAGACTGGAGATATTCCTGATTACAAAGTAGAGCTAAAAAATATTAATTCCTTCAAATTTATGGAACAGGCCATTGAATACGAGATAGGTCGTCAAACGGCCTTACTCAATCATGGTCAAATCCCCATTCAAGAAACTCGTGGTTGGAATGTTGATAAACAAAGATCTTTTTCCCAACGAACCAAAGAAACCGCAGAAGATTATCGCTACTTCCCAGACCCAGATATTCCTCCACTTCAATTCACTAAAGAGCAGGTGGAAGAATGGAAAAAAAATTTGCCAATACTTCCAGAGCAAACAATCAATGCATGGCGAACTAAATTTAACATTGAGGAAAGATACTCCAAATTACTCATCAGCAGTCCTCGAATTGCAACGCTTTTAGAATCAATTTTCACAACTGCTCTGAGAAATGATATTAAGCCCAATAATATTGCCAAAGAAATTGTTAATAAAAACATTATGTTTGATCACAATTCTCTCCCTAGTGATATCATCACTACCTATCAACAACTGCACCAGACCGATGATATTGTCAGTGATGTATTAGAAAAAACCATCCAAACAGTTATCGATGTCAATCCAGACGCAGTTGTTAAATACCGCGCTGGGAAAACTCAAGTCATTGGCTTTTTGCTAGGACAAGTAACGCAAAAACTTCAACAAAAACTTGACATGAAACAAGTCAAAACTTATTTACTTAAAGCTCTAGAAAACTAACCTGTTATAGTATCAGTATGGCTGACTTTGTACACCTTCACGTCCACACCGAATATTCGATGTTGGATGGATTAGGTAGTATTGATAAACTCATCAAAAAAACTCAAGAACACGGTCAAAAAGCTCTGGCCATTACTGATCATAGCGGTATGTATGGCGCGGTTCATTTCTACAACAGCTGTAGAAAAGCAGGTATCAAGCCTATTATTGGCGTAGAAGCCTATATGGCTAAAAAATCTCGTTTTGACAAACAAACTCGCATGGGCAGTGACCAGTTTCATCTTACGCTCCTGGCCATGAATCACCAAGGGTATGTCAACCTTATGCACCTGGTCTCATTTGCTAACCTTGAGGGTTTTTATTATAAACCCCGAATTGATCTTGAGCTCCTAGAGAAATACAACCCAAGTATTATTGCCACCAGCGGTTGTCCTAGTAGTATCTTTAATCGCCTGCTTAGAGATGGCAAACAAGAACAGGCATTAGAGTGGTTTAAAAAATTTAAAAAGCTCTTTGGTGATAGATTTTATATCGAACTCCAAAAGCACCAAATAGATTTCATTGAAGAACTGAATAAAAATCTTGTCTCAATTTCTCGTGAACTAAACATTCCTTTAATTGCTACTAACGACGTCCATTATGTAGAAGTCAATGAAGCTTATGCTCAAGATGCACTAATTTGTGTCCAAACTCACAAACTGATCAGCGAAAAAAAACGCATGAGTATGATTGAAAGCCCTAGCTATTATCTTCGTTCCAGTGAAGAAATGACGGAGTTATTTCATGATTATCCAGAAGCAATTGAAAATACAGTCAAAGTTGCAGAAAGATGCAATATCGAAATTCCCACTGGTCAATTAATTTTTCCCGAGTATCCAATTCCTAAAGGTAAAACTACTGAAGAGTTTTTAAAAGAGATGACTCTAGAAAGACTTAAAAAACGATTTAAAAAAGTCACTCAAGAACACCTGAATCGGATCGATTATGAGCTTGATATTATCACCCAAAAAGGTTATTCAACTTATTTTTTAATAACCCAAGATTTTGTCAACTGGGCTAAAAATCAAGGTATCGCCGTCGGTCCAGGCAGGGGTAGCGCAGCCGGGTCTCTTGTCTCTTATGCTATTGGCATTACCGACATTGACCCCTTAGTACATGGGTTGCCCTTTGAAAGATTCTTAAACCCCCAACGACCCACTCCTCCCGATATTGATATTGACTTTGCTGATGATCGTCGTGACGAAGTCATTAATTATGCCGCTGACAAATATGGCCATGACCATGTGGCCCAAGTGATTACTTTTGGAAGAATGGAAGCAAGAGTTGCGATCCGCGACATTGGTCGTGTCTTAGGCATGCCCTATGAAGACCCGGACAAAATTGCAAAGCTGATTCCCAATCATCCTGGTACCAAAACTTCTTTGGATTTAGCTGTCAAAACTGTCCCTGAATTAGCAGCCTACTACCAACAACCAAAATTCAAAAAACTTATTGATTTAGCTAAGCAAGTCGAAGGCGTAATCCGCCATAGCAGTGTTCATGCCGCCGCAGTGGTTATCGCTGATAAACCCCTAATGGAATACACTCCTATTCAAAGAGAAAATAAAAGCGGTAAAACTGTCACCCAGTACGATATGTATGTTTTAGATTGTAATATTTCTGATGATGCGATTGGGTTGTTAAAGTTTGACTTCTTAGGATTGCGTAATTTATCAACTATCCAGATGGCAGTTCAATTAATTAAAGAGTATAAAAATAAAAAAATTGATCTTGGGAATCTTCCTACCGATGATAAAAAAACCTTTGATCTCATCTCTACAGGAGAAACTGCTGGTATCTTCCAATTGGAATCGGCGGGCATGAGACGAGTTGCCAGAACCCTTAGGCCAAATCAGTTTTCAGATATCACTGCCATGGTAGCGCTTTATCGACCAGGGCCCATGGACCTGATTCCTCAATTTATTGAAGGCAAACATAACCCCGACAAGGTGGTTTACCCTCATGAATCACTTCGACCAATTTTAGAAGAAACTTATGGAGTCATGGTCTATCAAGAGCAAATCTTACAGATTGCCAACCAGATGGCGGGTTTTTCTTTGGGTGAAGCAGACATTTTGCGTCGAGCTATTGGTAAAAAGAAAAAAAAACTCCTCGATGAAAATAAAAAACGCTTCATTAGAGAATCAGTGGAAAATAAATACACTCAACAAGTTGCAGAAAAAGTCTGGGGATTTATAGAAGCCTTTGCCAACTATGGTTTTAATAAAGCTCATGCCGCCAGCTATGCCATGATAGCTTACCAAACTGCTTACCTTAAAGCTCACTACAGCGTAGAATACATGGCCGCACTAATGAGTATTGAGTCAGCCTCTCATAGCGCAAATCGTGATGTTAAAGTTGCGCAGGCTATTGAAGCCAGCAAACAGATGGGAATTGAAATTCTAGCTCCAAGTATTAATGACTCGCATGAGGACTTCACCATTGAAAAACATCAAGGATCATTACAGAATCTAGCCATTCGCTTTGGTCTAAGCGCAATTAAACATGTAGGGACTGCGGCAATTGAGAACATTTTAGAAACAAGGAAAAAAAATAAGGGAGGATTTTCTTCATTAACTCAATTTATTCAAGAAACTGAAAGCAGAAAAGTTAACAAAAAAACACTAGAGGTATTAATCCAGGTTGGTGCCATGGACAGCTTTGGCACCAGGGCTAGTATGCTAGAAAACTTGGATCAAATTAAAGACAAAGCTACTCAATTTCAATCAGATATAGATGGTCAGGATAACCTCTTTACTGATGTTGGTGGACAAATTAAAACTTTAGAAGATACTTTTCTTCATATCCCCGAATATCCTCAACAAGAACTACTCTCATTTGAAAAAAAATATTTAGGGTTATACCTAACAGAGCACCCTCTGGCTGATGCCTTATCTGCTGTCAGTAGACAGGCCACCAAACAAATCTCAGAAGTAGATTTGTCCATTCACAATGAGCAAATATTCTTTTTTGGCGGAGTAATTACTCGACTTAAGAAAGTTAGAACCAAAAGTAGTAATAGAGAAATGGCTTTTGGCAGTTTAGAAGACGAAACAGGCAAAGCTGAATTTGTAGTTTTTCCTAAAATTTTTGCTCAGTCCAACCACCTTCTAACCGAAGATGGTGTCATCTTAATTAAAGCCAAAGTTAACGATCAAGATGGAGAGCTAAAACTCATTGTAGAAAAAATCATTGCCCCCACTCAAGCAAATCTTAACCAAGCTAATGCCAATAATGCTCACGAAATTTTTATTCCTCGTAAGACTAACAAGTCAGTTTTAGAAAACTTAGGCAAACTGCTTAAAAAAAATGAAGGCAACGATAACATAATAATCCTGATTCCAAATGGGGAAAAACCGAAAAAAATGCTGTTACCCTATAAAATAAAATGGAGTCAAAAACTAGAAACTGCAATTCAAGGTTTACTTAACAACTAAAATCACTTACACTATACTCCCATGAGCTTCCATGGGATATTATCCAAAAAAAGACCGAAAGATCAAACTAAATATATTTTTGTTTCCGGAGGCGTGTTGTCTGGGTTAGGTAAAGGTGTTACCGCCGCCTCCTTGGGCGTGTTGCTTAAGGCCCATGGTTATAGTGTTGATATCATTAAATGTGAAAACTATCTCAACCTAGATTCTGGCAACATTAACCCCATTGAACATGGAGACGTTTTCTTATGCGAAGATGGTTTGGAGGCAGACCTTGACTTAGGCTCATATGAAAGATTTTTTAACCAAGAAGTAGGACAAAAAAACTTTACTACTATTGGTCAAATCTACCTGAGCGTGATTGAAAAAACTCGCGATCTAAAATTTAATGGCGCTACCGTAGATGCAATTCCTTATATCCCTGAAGAAGTTATCCGTCTAATTAAAAAGGTCGGAGAAAATGTGGATGTTGTCCTAGTAGAACTAGGGGGAACGGCGGGTGAATACCAAAACTTCATTTACTATGAAGCCTATCGAATTCTTCATCAACGCCAACCCCAAGATACGCTTCATATTCATGTGACTTATTTTCCCAGACCACGCCATATTGATGAGTTAAAATCTAAACCCACCCAAATGTCAGTCAAGATATTAAATTCAATGGGAATTCAACCAGATTTTGTGATAGGAAGAGCAGAACAAGAAATTGATGATAAGCGCAAAGAAAAAGTGGCTTTCCACTGCAATATGGACAAAGAGAGCGTGATCTCGAATCCAGATACCAAGAGTATCTACACAATTCCATTGACCTTTTATAAGCAAAGCCTTGATAAAAAAGTACTCAATAAATTACATTTACCAATTCACAAAATTGATCTTAAATCATGGGAAAAACTCGTGGAAACAATTTTTAAAGAAAAAGAAAAAAAAGTTAACATTGCAATCATCGCCAAATACATCGCCACCGGAGACTATGAGCTTCAAGATTCCTACCAATCACTCGCGGAGTCTTTGCGGCATGCTAGTTGGAGTCATAATCTAGAACCAGAACTGATTTTTATCAACGCAGAAAAACTTCATCAAAAAAATAAATCGGAGCTCAAAAAACTTGAGAGCACAGATGGGATTGTAGTACCAATTGGTTGGGGAGAGAGAGGCGTTGAAGGAAAAATTGATGCAATTACTTATGCTCGTAAAAATAAAGTGCCATACTTGGGCCTTTGCTATGGTATGCAGCTTGCCTCAATTGAGTTCGCTCGCAATGTAGTAGGACTTACAAAAGCTCACACCACTGAAGTAAATCCGCAAACTCCGCATCCGATTATTCACGATATTCCTTTTGATGAATGCTACCAACGCATTAAGGGTGATGGCGCTAGTATGCGGCTCGGGTCATATGATTGCATTCTCAAACCCCATACTCTTGCTTATAAAATCTATAAAAAACACCACGCTTTCAAAGATGAAAAACAAAATTTAATATCAGAGCGACATCGCCATCGTTATGAGTTTAACAATGAGTACCGAGAAATTTTGGAAAAGGCGGGCCTGATTATCTCCGGCACCTCTCCGGACAACTTCTTTGTGGAGATGATTGAGTTATCTCAAAATGATCACCCTTTCTTTATTGCCACCCAAGCACACCCAGAATATAAATCTAGACCATTAAACCCTCATCCTATTTTTATTGAATTTTTACAAGCCACGCTTGATCAAAAAAAACAAAGTTGAAGTTTTCAGCATTCCCAAGTAGAATACATCATCTATGGGACAATATTTTAAATTTCGAGATCAAGATATCAGCGTAGGCGACACCATTACTGTTCATCAAGAAGTGACTGAAGGTGATAAAAAACGCATCCAAATTTTTGAGGGAATTGTGATTGTTGTTAAGAATAGGGGCAATAACAAGTCCTTCACTGTCAGAAAAATTGGTGCTGATGACATTGGGGTAGAAAAAATCTTTCCAGTTCAATTACCTTCAATCATAAAAATTAAAGTCAAACGACGAGGACAAGTGCATCGCGCTAAG
>JAHJTF010000031.1 GCA_018830045.1 Patescibacteria group bacterium
AGAATAGCGGTTAACTATGCTACTTCTATCTCGGGGAGTACCAGCCCGGCGTATACGTCGGGTACTTTCACTACTAATCCCACGACCATCACGAGCGTCGAGGAAGGTAACGTCACCCGCAATGTCAACTACTACGAAGATGAAGATGAACCCACAGCAACCAATATTACTAAACTCAATTTGGGATGGAACACCGATCTCTACGCCGAAACCAGAATTGCCGCTAAAAATTTGACCAACTATGACTATCTAACCGCCTGGGTCAGATCCGGATCTTCCGGCAATACTGTCACCATGGGCTTTGGCGAGTCGTCTTCCACAGAAAAAACTAAGACTTTTTACATCGAAGCCCCCAACACTTGGCAGAAAATTTACTGGGATATCAGTAAAATTCCCCCTCACGAAAAGGATGAAATCAGGCTCATCCGCGCCAGCGGCTCCAATATGTATATTGATAACGTCACGGCCAACAGGTATCTTACCAGCGCCGATGGCTCAACCATCTCCTCCACTCCCAACGAATACTTCCAGTATCGCGTTATCTTAACCACCAGCAATCCGAATTTTATGCCCAAGCTCTACAACGTCCAGTTTGACTGGAACAATGGCTTCAAAATCCAACAGCAGGACGCCAACACAGTCAGGCTCTATAACTTCACCGGTGAGACCCAGCAACTTCGTCTTGATGCAGTTGTTTTCGGCGCGGACTTGGCTGAATGGTATACGGTTGAGGATGAAAGCATTGAGCCAGGTGATTTAGTCAGCGTTACTGGAAAATTAGATGAATTCGGCGTGCCGATCCTGCGTAAATCTAAAAAAGCCAATGATCATCAACTGATCGGCGGAATTTCTACTAAGGCTGGAAAAACTTTAGGTCTTGAGGCTCCAAATCGAAGGCTGTTAGCACTAGCCGGCCGGATTCCGGTCAAGATCGCTTCGGACTCGGCGGAGATCCAAGCCGGTGATCTTTTAACTTCGTCCAATATTCCGGGTGTAGCTAAAAAAGCCAATTTTGGTCAAAAAACCATAGGCCAATCAACTGAAAACTGGACACCGTCTTCAGATAAAAACCAAATTTTAATTATCGTCGGCAACTCTTACTCTTTCCCGATCTTGACCGATCTTAAAGATTTTGCCATTACCCAGATTACTAGTCTTAATAACATTCGTTATGAAATAGTTAATGGGTCCGGAGAAATTTTGGAAAACGCCAGTATTTACTCCAAGGCAATAATTGCTCAGCTTCAAACCGGCCTAATCGAAACCATTAATTTAGTCACAGAAAATATCACCGCCCAAAGCGCCCAAATTACCGAGTTATCTCTTGAGCGCCTCACGATTGGTGGTCAAACACTGCGCCAGTACATCACTAATATTTTTGATGATCTAACTGCTGAAAAAACTGAGTACGACACCCTAACAATCACTGATGCCTCCGGAAGTGCCGTCGCCAAGTTTAACAGCCAGGGCGATCTTACTCTACTGGGTGAATTAAATGCACAGACCGCCTCTATTTCTGGTAAATTAAGTGCACAGACCGCCAGTGTCTCTGGACAACTCACCGCTGGGTCTGCTACTCTTCTAGGTCAACTAACCGCCCAGTCTGCCTCCATTTCCGGCCAAGTAGCCGCCGCCAGTGTCAGTGCCGAAACTATCCAGGCCGAACAAATAAATACAGATCTCCTCACCGCCCGCTCCGCTCGCCTCGACCAGCTCGAGTCCCGCATGGCAGAACTGGAACACATCAAGGCTCAAACCGCACAGCTGGTTGACGCCACCATCAGTGGAACTTTATACGCCACCAGAATCGAAGGCCTAGATGACCAACTAGCTGAAACCCTCAACCAAGCCAGTTTCCTCGACAAACTCTTAGGCAAGAAACAAGAGGCCACCCAGTCCGCTCAACTTCGCAGTCTGGCCTCAGTCTTCTCTACCGTCGAGAGCGCCGGCTACGCCACCAACAGTGCTGATTATGCCAACAGCACTGGCTTGGCTGATGCCAGTTATACCCAATCACTCTTCTCTGGCCCAGCCAGCGATGTCTCCCTCACCGCCTCGGCTGTTTTTATCAATAACTACTTCTCTGTTAATGGCAGTGGCTATGTGGCCCAGCAACTCGGTGTCGGCGAACAGTTGCTGGTAGGCAACACCATGGCCATTGGCCACAACTTCATCGAGTATCAACCCATTGATCCTCAAACCCCTCGCATACTCCACATCCAACCTTCTGGCAAAGGGACGCTGTCGCTCATGGCCGGGCTGATGACACTGCATGAAAATGGTCAGGTGTTAATTGATGGTGACTTAGCGGTGACAGGTAAACTCGAAGTCGGTGACACCCTGTTGACTAATTTAATCGCGCCTACTACTTTTGGCGACTCCCTCCAGATTAAACTCGCCACTGCCTCAGGCACTATTTCGGGCGAAGTCGCTGGTGCAGCTACCGACAGTGCCACCACCGCGGCAGGACAAACCAACATCACTAATTCTGCCAACATCATCGAGTCTCGCCTAGAGATCTTTGGCATCACCAACACGCCCACCGCCACCATCTCTGCCCAAGGCCGAGCCAGTTTTGAAGGCGGGCTGAATATCGGCACGCAAGATTTAACACCAATCAGCACCATGAGCGCCACCGTCGCCTCTCAACAACCCTCAGGAAAAGCCACTATTAGACAGGGCACGCTGGGCATTACCATTAAGTCTGCCCTAATCACCCGCGACTCACTTATCTATGTCAGTCCGATCGGCAGTACAGGCAACCAAGTCTTGTACGTCAAGTCACAGACCGCAGAAGACCCACAGACACTTGAACAAGAAGGTGGTTTTAGTGTCGGCTTTGATGTACCAATTAGTAGAAACGCCACCTTTAACTGGTGGATTGTGAATTAAGGAAAAGATGAAAATGAAAATAATAAAATTACTTGGTAATTACCAGCTTCTCCAGAAAACCAAACTAGGACAAATAACACTAGGACAAGTAAAGCTTGGAACAATGATAGTTTTAGTATAAAATCGTACTAAATATGGAAATGTATACAGACGCTCAAATCATCGCCAAACTCCAAGAAAAGAATAAACCTCTTTTTATTCTTAATGACTTTGCCCGCCTTTTTAAAATCAAAAATAGAAACACTCTATATAAAATTATCCAACGTCTTGAAAAAAGAAAAGTTATTACTCAACTCAAAAATGGCAGCTACAGACTTTCACCAGGCTTAATCAACCCACCACTTTCTGACTTTAGACTAGCCAATTTTCTCTACCATCCTTCCTATATCTCACTAGAAACAGCCCTCTCTCTGTATGGCATTATCACTGGTTTTAGCTATGTCATCACTTCAGTTAGCATCAAAAAAACTGCTAGCATCTCCATAGAGGGAAAAGAGTTCTCATATTCAAGTATCTCCCCCAAGCTTTTCTGGGGCTATGAAAAAACCGCCGATTACTTAATTGCGGATCCAGAAAAAAGTCTCCTTGACTATCTTTATTTTGCTTACAAAGGCCTCAGGTCGATACAGCTAGATGAGTTTGATTTCTCTATCATTAAAAAAAATAAGTTCAAAAAATATCTTAGTGACACCCAAAACAATAACTTGATTAACTTTACTAAAAAAATCACTGCCGGAGTCAATCTATGATCACCCCTAGCCAAGTCCGTCAACTTTCATCACAACTAGGAATTGATGAGTTTAGCATCATGCGTGAGTACCTCCAGCTTTTAGTGCTTGATCAGCTTTATCAATTAAAACTCTCCAGTCAAGTCTACTTTAAAGGCGGGACAGCGATCCGGCTTTTACTAGGCTCTGCCAGGTTTTCTGAAGATCTGGACTTTGACACCGCGCTAAGTAAAAAAGAGTTGGCAGGGCTGATCGCGCAGCTAGAAAAAGAAATCCAGCGAGAGCTACCAACCAGCCAAATTATTCTCCTCCACTCAGGCCCAAGATCAATTCGCTATCGGCTCCGCTATCAGGACAAAGAGATTAAATACCCCTTAGTTATTCGGTTAGATCTAGGTATTAATGAAGAACCTCTAGAGCCTCAAGCTTCAGCTCTGACTACTGCTTTTCCAATTGTAATCTTTCCCTTAATTAACCATCAGTCTCCGGCTGAAATTTTAGCTGAAAAAATCACCGCCCTAATGTCACGGGGCAAAGGCAGAGATGTTTTTGATCTCTGGTATCTCCTGGAACAAGGCATAAAAATTGAGCCTAACTTAGTTCAAGATAAGTTTAAAGCTGCTGGAATTAAGGCTGACCCAACCCAACTCGCTACCCTTTTAGCTAAACGCCTAGACCAATTCCCGCCCAAAAAACTTGAGCAAGATCTAGGTAAATTCTTGCCCAAAGATAAAAAACCAGTCATTGAGTTACTAGTCAAGAGGATCAAACAACACTTAGTTACTTTATAGTAAACAAAAATGTATCTAATAAACAACCTCACTAGCTTCTTAGATCACTTCCCGCAGGGGGGGTTGAAAAAGGGACAAAATAACTACATTCAACTTTGACAAATTACCACCATTATACTACAATCAATTTATGAAAATAGCACGCAATATAACCACCCAACTTATCAACTCTCTCAAACCAGCTTGGGTAGTTGTTCTCTATGGCCCTAGAAGAACTGGAAAAACTACCTTAGTCAAAAGTCTCCTGCCCAGCATCAATTCACAACCAGTCCTCTTTGTAAACGGCGATGAAATTAAAACCCAACGTGCTCTTTCCAGCCAAGACAGCACCACTTTTTCAGCTTTTATTGGCCATCGCCAACTGCTGATCATCGATGAAGCCCAACGCATCCCCAATATCGGACTCAACCTCAAGCTATTAATCGACACCTTTCCCCAGCTCAAAATCATCGCTACTGGCTCAGCTACTTTTGATCTAGCCAACAAAATTACGGAACCCCTCACAGGACGTAAAACAATTCTCCACCTCTATCCACTGAGTTTTAGTGAAATCGCTCGCCATTATGGTCAATTTGAAACCGAGCAACAACTAGAACGCTGGCTAGTTTGGGGTGGTTATCCTCAGGCTATACTTGAATCAAGTGAACTAGATCGAGCTGATTTACTACAAGAAATCACTGGCTCTTATTTATATAAAGACATCCTTGATCTTCAAGGTCTTAAAAGAGCTGATAAAATCATCAACTTGCTACGGCTATTAGCCTTTCAAATTGGTAGCCAGGTTTCACTCACCGAGCTAGGCACTCAACTAAACATGGATTTTCGGACAATAGAAAAATATCTCGAACTACTTGAAAAATCATTCGTTATCTATCGCCTGGGTGGTTTTTCTCGCAACTTAAGAAAAGAAGTCGCCAAAACCAACAAATACTATTTTTATGATAATGGCATTCGCAATGCTTTAATTGAAAATTTTAATCCACTACAGTTACGTAATGACACAGGACAACTTTTTGAAAACTACTTAATGATCGAAAGACAAAAAAAACTCCAACACCACCGTCAGAGCGCTAACCGCTACTTTTGGCGCACCTACGACCAACAAGAACTTGATCTAGTAGAAGAAAGCGGCGGTCAACTCCGGGGTTTTGAATTTAAGTGGTCATCACGAAAAAAGCCCAAAACACCTAAATCTTGGCTGCAAACTTATGACAACGCCAGTTACCAAGTTATCAACCAAGACAATTATGTGGAGTTTATTACATGAAGCAGTGGTTAAGTAAACTCACCAGCTTCTTAGACATCATCGGGCGTGTGGTGCTGGCGGGATTGAGGGGGGGGTGGCACACTATCAAACCATATTTGCGTAGCCTTACGAATGATATCAAAAAGATATCATTTCAAATGATCAATAAATTTGTTATTCCCTGGCTACTAACTGCACTAAAAACAATCTGGAAAATTACCCTAATTGTCCTAGATTGGATCGGTACTGTAGTGATAAGCATAGTGGGATATATTGTCAAACTCCTCCAAAAAACTAAACTAGGACAAACGAGGTTTGGGAGAAGTTTGGGGAAAATTTGGCAACACCAACACCAGCGCTATGGTCAGCACCGCGGCCAGCACCAGCGCCATGGCGGGATAAGTCTTCAAAACCGCCCCGCGCTGTGGGGCGCAGTCTTTGTACTCATCGTGTTCTTACCCCTCGCCCTTCTTAGATTAAAAACTCCTGAAGAAACAGAAGCGGCGTGGTTTGACGACGGGTGGGGGTATAGACAAACGGTGGCCATCACCAATGCCGGCACTGCCCAAACAAATTTTCAAGTCGCCATCACTCTCAACACCTCGGCTTTAGTCACCGCCGGCAAAATGCAGAGTGATTGCGATGATATACGCATCACGGACGTGAGTGGAAAAATGTTACCGATCTGGATTGAGACAGGGACGAACGCGTGCAATACAACTACAACTAAAATATGGACAAAAATTCCAACTTTATCTACTTCTGGGAATACAATTTATTTATATTATGGCAACCCAAGCGCTATTTCAAATCGCAATTCTTCAGTTCTTGCGACTGCTTGTTCGGGAATAAATGCTTATTTAGGCAGTGGGCTTTATTTTATTGATCCAGATGGTTTGGGTTCAACTACTCCATTTCAGGCTTATTGTGACATGACAACCGACAGCGGTGGATGGTCATTGGTAGCCTCTTGGAATACTTCTCAAGAATGGACTAAAACTTCAACATCAACATCAAATGTTTTTGGGACAACTGCTTTGGATGCAGTCTCTTCAAATTTTGGGAATGCATCACTTACTGATTTTAGAATATTGGCTTCTGACGCAGTAACCACAACCGGCAGTAGTGCCTATGCTGATTGGTACTATCATTATAATTCAGCAACTACTTGGAAAGAAGTCTGGGCACCAACCTCAAACACAGGAGGTCATGTTAGTGATGGTTATATGTCTACAACACCTCGACAATCATTAAAACCATTTAATTATTCTTACAACATTAGATTTAGTTATCAAGTTACTCAAACATATAACAATCTTTCCGACTGGGGATATACTGGCGCAGCCACTTCAGGATGTTTACCTAATTATTGGAATACTTTAACTACAGCAGGAGGTTCTTTTGGTGTTTTTAGTACTAATTATTATTCAGGAAGTGATGGGGCAAATTGCGCTGGTGCAGTGAGTGATGGAACCTTAGGTCTTTGCCCTTCAAATATACCAGGATGTATTACTGGTCAAGATGTGGGTAATACAAACGCTAAAATTGGCTATGATGATGGTGGAGCTTATTCTCGTTTCGGTTCTACTGGTACCACTAATGTTGGAGATAATCCCGGATCTGATGCAACAACAAAATTATGGTGGTTTATCAGATCATCAACACCGATTAATAATAATTTTTCTGTTGCCTCCCCGACCAACGAAGAAAAATCCCAGGGCCCAGTGGCGTATTGGAAGTTTGATGAGGGGTATGGGACAAGTACGAATGACGCAACACAAAATAACTATGACGGTTCATTAGGATCTACTGCGGGTACAGACGCCGGTGCTCCTACATGGGCAACAGAAGATCAGTGTCTTAGCGGTAAGTGTCTTCAGTTTGATGGAACAAATGACGCTGTCGACTTTGGTGACTACGATGATCTCAAAGCACTACAATTTGATACGGGTAATTGGTCTGTCTCTGCTTGGATTAGGGCACCTTCTGGAAGTTCAAAACGGGTCGTCTTTGGACTTAAAACAGGTGACGATCAAGATTTTAATATTGGAATTAATACTAGTAATAGAGCTTATGTCGAATGGGTCTCTTATCCTAGTAAGCCAAGTTATACTACCACAACTAGTTCTTCAACTATCGCTGATAATAAATGGCACCAAATAGGTGCTAAACGAGAAGGTGGAACGATAACATTGTATGTGGATGGAGTCTCTGTAGGGACCGATTCGACAGTTGGAAGTTATGATATCACAGGTCCTCCTTGGTTTTCTCGTTGGACAGCTGGTGCTTGGTTTTTTGGATGTTGCACTACCTTTGATGCTGGTGTTTGGCAGAATTTTTTTAAAGGCTTTATTGATGAACCAAAAATCTACAACTACGCCCGCACCGCGGCGCAAATAAAATCTGACTACACCTCCCGTGGTGCCAGCAAAGGCACCTCCGCCGCCCTCGGCGGCTCCAAAGACAATCTCGACGCCCTCAGCAACGGTCTCGTGGGGTATTGGAAGATGGATGAGAGTTCCTGGACAAATAATTGTGCGGCCACGTCTGTGACGGATTCAAGCGGAAATGCTAACAACGGTAAATCCTGCCCGGCCACAACTGGCCCAACTGGTGGAGCAAGCGGGAAGTTTGGGAATGCAGGGAGTTTTGATGGAATCGATGATGGCATAAACGTCGGAACCATTACGCCAACCGGAGCAGCAACCTTTAGCTCGTGGATTTATATAAATGGCGCTAACTCGAAATATGGAGTTATTTTCTCAAATTGGGGATCTGGTGGCAACGCCTTCTTTATTGGCACTTTAGCAGCAAGTTCCTCTACTATCGTAGTATACTTCAACGGAACAAACATCTTTAATATTACCAGTGTTCCGCTAAATACTTGGGTACATTTAGCCATCAGTCATACAGGTAGCATTGCCACTGCTTATATAAACGGGGTTCAAACCAATTCTGTAGCATCAAGCCTTATTTCTGCAACTGGGGTAACCAGTATCGGATACGATATTAATCGAGTTGATTATCCGTTTAAAGGTTCTATCGATGAATCCCGCGTCTACAACCGCAGCCTGTCCCCAAAAGAAGTCCGGGATCTCTACGCCTGGGCGCCGGGACCCACAACACATTATAATTTTGATCAAAATACAAATGACGTCTCAGGATCAGGACTTAATTTTGCAACCACTAAAAATTATACTCCTGGGAAATTTGGCAAAGCACTTATTTTTGAAGGAGGGACTGCAGGAACAACCGCTTCAACTGATATTTTGAACACTGATACTCATACAATAGAATTTTGGATTCAATTTACCGGATATACATCAGGGTGGCAAGGAATTTTTAACTACAAACCAACTGGATCAGATAGAAGTCCAGGAATTTGGAGACATTCATCAGGAAGAATGCTCCACTGGAGATACGATCCAGGAAATACAGGTAGCAATATATATCTCAATGGACTTGAGGGCGGAACTCAATTTTCAGATAATACCTGGTATCACGTAGCAGGAACAAAAGATGGGTCTACTTTCAAAGTATATGTTAATGGCTCGTATATAGGATCGGCAACCGTTGCAAATCCCAAAACCAGTGGATCATCCCCTTTCTATTTTGGATCAGCAGAGGTAAATATCGACGATTTCAAAATCTACAACTACGCCCGTACCGCCAAACAAATCGTCGAGGACATGAATGCCGGACACCCCGCGGGTGGCTCGCCCGTCGGATCGCAAGTTGGGTATTGGAAGTTTGATGAGGGAACGGATAACACCTGCACCGGTGGTACCAATGATACCTGCAATTCAGGAAACGGCGGATCGGCACTGGATGGCGCGCAAAGCGGCATGGCCGTTCCCGCTACATCTGCTTCGGGATGGACGAATTCGGGTAAATTTAGTAAAGCCTTATCTTTCGACGGCACGAATGATTATGCCAACTTTGGTGCAAATAGTGATTTCGTTTATCAAGAAGGCCAACAGTGGACAACATCCCTCTGGTTCAAAACCACCACAAGTTACACAGGTATTAATGGAGGAAAAACATTATTTGGAAAAGGAACTGGGGGGGCTGTAGCTGGCTACGCAGTTAATATTGGTCAATTAAATAGTCAAGGATATGATAATAAAATTGGCTTCACTATCGATGCTTCACCGGGTTATAACTATGTGAAATCTACAGACTCACTTCCTGTGGCAAATGACGGCAGTTGGCACTATGTTGCTATTGTATTTGACGCTTCAAGCGGAACATATGTTAAAGGAACAATCTATTTTGACGGCAAAAACTATGGAACCATAGATAGCGCTGTTGCTAAATCGGGTTGGACAACTACAAACTTACAGAAATTAACAGCAGGATCTATTCAATCTGGCTCAGGACAATTTTTCACTGGACAAATTGATGAAGTCAAAATATATGGTTCCGCCCTTACCGAAGACGAAATTAAAATCGATATGAATCGGGGTGCTGCAATGGTATTAGGTTCAACAAAAAGTGGTGACATTGTACGAGACGGTCTTGTTTTATATTTAGACGCTAATGATATCTCAAGTTATAACGGCTCAGGTACAACTTGGTATGACATCAGCGGCCAAAGATATCAAGCAACAATGCGTAATCTTACTTCGACAAATTGGGTAACCGTTGATGGTATTAAAGCTTTTGAAACTAACGATACTGATAACCAGGGTTTTTCAGTTGCAAGTTGGAATCAAACAACGGCACGAACGTGGGAAATTTGGATTAAAGAAAAATCAACTGGAATAGGTTGGCAAACATGGATAGATAATAACGGAAGCGAAAGAATTTTATTTGGTACGCCAAATACTAGCTGGTATGTCTATCCCGATTTTAATACCAGTGGTGTTACGGCAGGGCAATGGGCTCAATTTGCTTTTACCATGGACGATAATAAAAATGTCAGAATGTTTAAAAATGGCGTATTAGTCAGCGCTCCAGGAGTGTATACAAATACGTTAACACTTGGCTCACAAACACTATACTTATTGGGAGATACAGGTACCGAGATTTCATCGGCTTATACAGGCATAATTCGCTCCTATAATCGCAAACTAGCTGATGAAGAAATAAAAAAGAATTTTGATGAGGATGCGCCAACTTTTGGCTTAGCTGGTGGATATGGCACAGACGATGGAAAATTGGGAGATAGACCACCTGTCGCCGAGTGGAAGATGGACGAAAAAACCGGCAGTTATGCGTATGATACAAGTGGGAATGGGAATACGGGATCACTTGCAGGTAGTCCTGTTTGGAGATCTGCTGGAGAATGTAAAGTGGGAGCATGTTTAACATTAGACCGTGTAGACGACCGGATGACGGTAAATCATTCCACTTCCCTAGAGCCGGCATCTATTACGGTTGAAGCGTGGATAAAATTAAATGATATTGGTGATCGACACATATTAATAACAAAGTGGTTAGGTTACAGTTTTGAAATAAGTGCGGCAAGATACCCATATTTTAGATTAAATGGAATTTCACCAACAGATCTCTATTCCTCTCAGGCAATTACCTGGGGAAGATGGCATCATATTGCCGCTACTTTAGACAACGCAACAAAACAAAGAAGAATATATTTAGACGGAGTCAACACTGGTAGCGAAACTGTAACAGGAAGCATTAGTTATAATCAAGCCGGCTTAGCAATCCCATATAGCAGTGCTACTTGGGCAAGTGGTGCAATCGATCAGGTCAAAATCTACGACTACGCCCGCACCCCTGCCCAAATAGCCTATGACTATAACCGCGGCGGGCCGGCGGGGTGGTGGAAGATGGATGAATGCCAAGGAGGAACGGCTAACGATGCCAGTGGAAATGGCAATAATGGAACGATCACGATCGGGGCTACCGGAAGCCAAACGGCTGTTGGGACTTGTACGACAGCGAGTACGGCGTGGGGTAATGGCGTAACGGGGAAATATAATAGTAGTTTGAATTTTGACGGGACGGATGATTATATTGAAATTACAGACCCAGCAACCTCAAATTGGCCGCTAGATATAAGTAATAGTAATACGATGTCAATTTCTGCTTGGATAAAACCATCGGCAGGAGATTATCGAACTATAGTTTCTAAAGGTTATAACTCAACGGATGGAAGTTATGCATTACGAATCACAAGAGATTCTGAACCGATTAAAGCCTTTTTCCAGGTTTATAATTCTTCTGGAACGATCGGATCGGCAGGAACATATAGTAACATAAGCAATGGCACGTGGTACCACATAACAGGTGTTTATAATGGTTCACAGGTATGTTTTTACGTCAATGGAAAACTTGATGGATCGTGTGGGTCATTGACTGGAAATATAAAAACTAACGATCTACCTTTAAGGTTTGGAAGACTTTCAACTGCAGCTGCTGCTACAGAGTACTTCCCCGGCCAAATCGATGACGTCCGCATCTACAACTACGCCCTCACTGATAATCAGGTAAAAACCCTCTATAACCAAGGATCAGCCATTCAATTCGCGCCAGCGACGGGAAGCCCGTAACAACTTTTATTAACAAAACCGACTGGCTCCTTCAAAAACTCGTCGAATCTCTCGAAAGTAAACAAAAAATCAATAAACAAAAATTACTGCATCCTTTTCCTTGGCCATAGGACATCCAGATCTGCGACTACGCCCTCACCAAGTGCGCTTTTACTAGTAAGCTTCCACGATCATTGAAAACCATACAATTTTTGTATAATTCTCAAGGGATACTAAACTTTAGCTCACAAATTCCAAATAATTCTCTGGCGTAATCACCTCAAAACTAGCATTATCATACGTCTCTAACCAAGCCCTTGGTGCTTTCACTTTTTTGCCTCCCCACTTAAACTCAAACCCCACCAGCTTCCCCTCTCTCTCCTCTACCAAATCCACTTCTTGTTGGTCATACGTCCGCCAGAAATAAACATTCGCACCCATTCTCTTCATCTGACGACACTTTAGCCGCTCCATAAACATAAAATTTTCCCATAACTGCCCCACATCGTTACGATTTTCAACAAAGTTAAAATTACCAACAACAGCATTACGCACCCCATTATCATAAAAATAATAACGCGAGGTTTTACTGACTTCTTTCCTTAAATTACGACTCAAACCTCGCACATTAACCAACACAAATGCCTTCTCCAATAAGTCTAAATAGCGAGCCACCGTATTCTTGCTTAACCCCAACTGCGTCCCCAACTCATGATGAGAAACCTCTTGACCAATCTGAAATGCCACCAAACGTAACAAATCATAAATTTTTTTAGAATTTTTAATATTTTCAAGCTCTAAAATATCTTTAAATAAATATGAGTCCCTAATCTGCTCTAAATAATCTTTTTTATGCGCGAAAGACTGTGCCTCTATCACCTCTGGGTAACTCCCAAAAATCATTAGATTTTTCAAGTTTTCAATCACATAAGCTCCACCCAAGTCGTTTTTTAACTCCATCACTGATAATGGATAAAGCCGCACTACTCTCTGTCGACCTACCAAAGGCTCACCAATTTTATTTGATAAATCAAAAGAAGAAGATCCAGTCGCAATCACCTTAATCCCTGGAATTTGATCCACAATAATTTTTAAACCTAAGCCAATATTATTTACCCACTGCGCCTCATCAATAAATACCACCTCATAATCTTGAAAAAAAGGAATGATTTTAGAAAAATCACTTGATTCTAAAACTTGACGTAATTGAATATTTTCTCCTGTACTTTGATAAATCAAACCCTTAAATGAATTAAGAAAACTTTTAACCAAAGTAGTTTTTCCTACTCTCCTAGGTCCATAAATTACCAACACCTTATTTGGCTCTAACAAACTAGCCAATTTATTATGGTAAAAACGTTTAATCATAATAAAATTTTATCATTAATAGTTAATTTAGTCAATAGAAATGACTAAGTTTAGCTAATTTCAGTCAAATTGGTCATTGGGAAACAGATTTGATGGAATCAAAAAGAGGAATTAATGTTAATGTTTCAGCTCATATCTAGACAGAAAGATTCTAAGCCTAAGTGGCGCATTTCCAAATTGAATTCTGGATAGATCTGCCAATTTACTTGTTTTTAACAACCATTTTGGTTACTTAAGCCCCAAATCGCACCAAATTTCCCATAGGACATCCAGATCTGCAACTACGCCCTCACCAAATGCGCTTTTACTAGTAAGCTTCCACGATCATTGAAAACCATACAATTTTTGTATAATTCTCAAGGGCCACCAAACTAAAGATAAAACTACCCCTCACTCCCCCCAGCTCTTCGGTTTTAGGTAAGGGCAGCGATTACCTTCGGCCCCAGCGAGGGCACGCCTTAAAACTTTAAACTTTAACCTGAGTCCCCAAATAACTTTTTAACTGCCAGAGCACTTCTTCCTTTAAATTTTCTTTCACCCACTTTCGCTGTGTTTGATTTAACAACTGCCCCAAACCATCCAAAATAGTTTTGATTTTAACTTTTTTATCAACAAACTTAACACAATCTTTAAGATATTCTGCCCAATTTTTACCTACCAACTGCTCTAGATGTACTCTATTTATTCTCCACCCTTGCTGAAAAAAGAAATTTACATCAAAAACATCTCTATTAGCCGCACCACGTCTATTTGTTAACGCCTGCAACTTTTCTGCAAAAATCATTTCTCTAGGTAAAACAGCCACTCCTAATCCAAATAAATTTAACAGCTCAAACTCGGCGCTGACTTGACGCAATGACACCTCTACTTTCACTGGGTAATAGTTTTTCATATATCTTAAAACCACTAATAAAGTATTCTTTTTCTCACGCTGCTCTTGTACTCCGCCATACTGATTTGCAATTTTTCCTATCTTCTCTAAAATTATTTTTTTAGAATCTTGATCCAACTCTATTTGAGAATTAAAATCTAAATCTACAGAAAACCGAGGTAAACTATAAAACAAATAGCACGCTGTCCCACCTTTGAACACCAACCTTTGGCTTAAATAAGGATCTTTATAAATATCTCGCAGAATATTTTTCAGCATCAATTCATGCTGCTGTCTGTCTAACATCTATTCCCTCCTAGTTTTATATAATTTATGGACTTCACTCTTTAATCGGCGCTGATCATAAATCTCAACTAATATTAAAAGCTGCTCCCAATCTATTTTGGCTAAATTATCTGCATAAAACCCAGGAGCTAAATACATCATATCCAACAAGGCTCTTTCTTTACTTGCAATGGTATAGCTGTTTTTCCTTTCAAGCCCCAAGTCGTTAAATAATACTTTATCCTGAATTTTCCGATAACTTAACTTTACTCCAGCTACTTCAAACTCTCGACTTAAATTAGCAATACTGGTGATTGTTTCATCATATTGAAAGACTACTCCTTCTTGCTGTAAGACCGTACTCAAACTAACATAAGAAGGCGACAAAACTTTTCCTGCTAGTTCTAGCTGATTATAATTGACCCGTAGTGCATAAACACCGCGCTGTAAACGATGCAACTTGCCGGTTTTAACCCAATAATAAATTTTATTGCGCAAGACCGCTCTATCATTTAGCTGCCAAATCATCCCCAATTCATTGGTGGTAATTACGCTTTGTCCAGATTGATAAAGCTGCTGGAGTTTATTTTTCATGTTTCGTGTATAAAAAATAACTAAATCTCATTATTTATTATACACAAAAATGCATTTTTTGCAACAACTACGCTCTCACCGCCACCCAAGTCAAAACCCTCTACAACGGCTCGGCTATCAACTTCGGCCCCGAAACTAGCGCGCCATAAACACGCAAGTGAGTATTGCAATTAAAAGCACTATGTTTTAACATAGAAGATAACAATCTTGTTGCACACTATGTCAAAATTAGCCCAAAAAATAGATACTCTGCATAAATCAGGCAGAACAGTATTTTCAACCACCCAGCTAGCACTTTATTGGAGCACTGAGCATAAACGAACCCTGTACGTACAAATATCGCGAGCAAAGAAAAAAGGATTTTTAAAATCTATCCAAAAAGGCTTGTACGCCATAAATGAAGTAGAGGTAAATAGATTTGAGCTTGCTGGCAGCTTAAAAAAGAACTCATACATCAGTTTTGAAACAGTAATGGCAAAAGAAAGTATTATTAATCAATGGTACGGCTCATACTTCTCTGCTTCAAATAGAAAAATGAAAATCAAAAACGAGTACGGCACATTTGAATACAAGAGATTGCCAGAGAGAATTTTAAACAACCGTCTGGGTATAATTAATACTGGAACTTATTTTATAACTACCCCAGAACGAGCAGTTTGCGACTATGTATATAAATCAGGCCTGCAGCCTCTAGATGATATAAATGAGCTAGACCTAGATGAGCTGATCAGAATCTCAAAAATATATGAATGCAAAAGACTAGAGAGTGATATAAAGCAATTAACCAAACTAGTGCTATGAAATTAAACAAAAACGTACATCGAGGAATAATGCTACAAATATTGGCAGATATTTCATCAAATTCATTACTCGCCAATAACCTAGGCTTCAAAGGCGGAACAGCCTGTTATTTTGTACATGGACTGGATAGATTTTCAGTAAATTTAGACTTTGATATCTTAGATCAAAAAAAAGAGGAGCTTATCCGAAAACAATTAATAAAACTGCTTAAACAATATGGAGAAATAAAAACAAGAACCAGCATAAAACTAAAATATTCAGACGAGCATCAAGCGCTTAAGATAGACCTCTCATCGAAACATGATATAAATGAGATAAATACCTATAAAATTCTAGAAATTGCCTCGAGAATACCAATAAAAGTATTACAAAAAGAAGACATTTTTGCACACAAATTGGTAGCCCTAACAGATAGAAATTGTGCAAAAAGTAAGAACCCCGTGTTAGCCAATAGAGACTTGTATGATATTTACTTTTTCTTTAAACACGACTGGAAATTCAATCAAAATATTATCCGCACATGCGCTCACAAGTCAACGCCTGAGTATTTGCAATATGCATCTGATTTTATCGAAAAGTACGTCAACGAATCAAATATTTTAGATAGATTAGGTGAATTAGTAGATGATGAAAAAAGGAGGTGGGTAAAAAAGAATTTAAAAAACAAAGTATTAACACAACTCGCAATACAAATTAAACTTTTAAGTTCTCCTTAATTAGAGATCGGTCTGCCAGCTTCCACGATCATTGAAAATCATACAATTTTTGTATAATTCTCAAAGGCCGCCAAACTAAAAATAAAAGCTTATTCTCAAAAAATCAAAAACACCTACCAAAAAAATCAGCATTACCTTAAAAACACTGGCGGCGGGACAATAATCGGATTAGAAGGTTACGCCCTGCTTGCTAACTCCAACTCCAATTCTTGTATTTTTTTTAACATACTTTTCTTCTCATATAGTCTCGCAATCTTTCTTAATTTTTTCATATTCACTCGCTCCAATCCATCCACATTTAGTCGAGGATACAGATACCAAATATCGGCTATCGCTCGCTCCAGGCTCGCTATTCTCACCCCATTCTCTTGTTCAACTCCCAACTCACTCAACAATATCTTTGACTTTATTTGTTTATACACAAAATTCAAACCCCTCACCCTCCTGGTTGCCGATCTCTTGGCCACTGAAAATATTTCATCATAATACTGGAATATCACGCCGCACTTTTTCAACACCGTAAACAGCGAAATATAGGAATTAGGAACCAGTTTGTTGGCAATTGCAAACAATAGCTTGGGATCATCTCGCAAATCTTGTTGGGAATACGGCTTTGTTGCATACAAACCTCTGGCAATCGCGAATATTTGTTTCTTTCGCACATAATATTTGATTAGCTCATAAAGCTTTTGCTCATCGTCATATCCCCATAACACCGCCAAATCCTGCGCTGTAAATATTTGTCTTTCCATTTGCTCGATCAAAACTAGTTTATTCATATTACTGGTAGTAATACTACCACTATTTGTAATAGAATGTCAATAATTTGTACTTAAGCCAATCTTTAATCCGCATATTAATTAAGGTTAATTTACACTTCTGGTAAGCATCAACTGGTACTATCTAATTCAATGACGCAAAATGTAGTTTTCCAGCTCTAAAAACTTTTATCCTATCTCTTGAAGAAAGCACTATTCTTTAACGAGCTTCGCATTCGTGGCCAACAAGAAGTCCGCATCTTTTATACCTTTTACAATTGCCTCGAAAAAGGATTGACTCAACTACAACTAGCAGAAAAAATTGGCACCAAACAATTAACTAGCTCCACCATCAACTTCAACCCTAGTGAGAGCAGGGCTCCGAGCTCACCATAAAATATCTCTCAAAATGCCTATTCCACTTTTGATGCAAACTCATCACTTTTGATGAGATCTCATCAACTTTCCCATCTCGACGTAAATTAAATCACAGCTATACTTAAACTCATGAAGCTACTCTCACGGACACCAACCCGGCCACCAACACGACCGCCCGCCCGGCTAATGATAGCTGGCATAATTTTACTCATGATTAGCTCAAGCCTTTCACTGGCTGGCGGCTTTATTTTTGGCCGCGACCTCGCTCGCCACTCTTTCGTAGATTCTCAAGAAATCCGTGAAACGGGTTACAAATTTATCAGCCCTCTACTTGAGTGCGAATCTTATTTTGAAGAAAATCCTAGCTTAACAACTGAAATTAATGAGGCGCTTATAAAAAAAATTGAACAGCTCAAGCAAGATCCTAAACTGGAAAACATCGGTGTTTATTACCGCGACCTTAATAATGGCCCCATCCTCAACCTCCACAATGACATTAAATTTGCTGTTGCTAGTTTATTCAAAGTCCCACTCCTGATGAGCGCGTACAAGTACGCCCAAACCCATCCTGATTTCTTAACTAACACCATTACCTATAAAGGACAATATGACCACACCAGAGACCCCGAAGCAACACCCGAACAAACTCTTATGACAAACACTACCTATACTATTAATGAACTCTTGCAGAGAATGATCGTTCATTCAGATAATATTTCCAAAGATATGCTCAAAGATGTTTTAGCAAAACTTGACCCCGAGCTTCACTCCAGCACTCTCAAAACCATAGGCCTGTTAGATAATCTCCAAAACATTAATCTCAACGAATCTGCCATTAGCGTAAAAGATTACGCCACAGTCTTTCGTATTCTTTATAATGCTTCGTACTTAAATCACGACATGTCAGAGAAAGCCTTGTCTTTGCTCAGCCAAACTAACTTTGAGGCAGGCATCGCTCATCCCATCCCACAGCAAATAGCTGTAGCGCATAAATTTGGCTACCGCAATCTAGCGAATAATGCTAATAATGGACAACAACTCCATGACTGCGGGATTGTTTATCTTCCCAAATCACCCTATTTACTTTGTGTAATGACACGCGGTCAAGACCTCGACACTCTATCTAAAGCAATCCAAGATATCTCACAAGTAATCTGGCAGTTGCTAACTCAATCATCTTCGCCTACAGCCATTTAACTTAATGAATTTAATTAGAGACAAAACTTTTGTTTTTAACTATAATTCAACTATCATGCTTCAGCTGAATAAAAAATCTCCTTCTTCCTCCGGTCTTACCATGATTGAGCTGTTGGTAGTTTTGGCCATTATTGGTGTTTTAATATTGATTTTTTTCATGGCTCTGGGTTCACCTATTAATCGAGCCAAAGACGCCCGCTCAAAAAAACATCTCTTCGATCTTAAAGTCGCTTTTGAAGAATATTACAATGACAACTACTGCTACCCACCAGCCGAGTGGTTTGACACTACTGATGATTGTGAGAGTGAACAGTTTTCCCCCTATATTAACCGAATTAAGTGCGATCCTAAAACTAACTTACCTTACTTCATTGAGTATGATGCGACTGGTTGCGAGTGGTTTAAGGTCTACACCAATCTTTACTATCCAGACGAAGAACTTTGCAACCGATATGGTACTGGACTAGGAGATTTTAATTATGGAGTTTCTGCCACCAACACCCAGGTGGCTGTCAACTGTGCAGTGGCTTCACCCTCGCCTTCAGCTAGCCCCTCGCCGCCAGGTTCGGCATCTCCTTCACCCTCGCCCTCAGCTAGCCCCAGTCCTTCACCCTCCCCCGAAGGTGATTATTATTGCCAAGCCATTGGCAACTGCACCTGGTACAATGCCACTACCTGGACCTGTACCCCTAACTATACCACCACCAACTGCAACGGCGAATGCGCCTGGCGCACGAGTGCTTGTATTCTTGATTAATAAATTTGATTAATCCGTATCTAATAACTAATCAAACTATCCCAAAATATCTCAAGATCGCATTGACTTCATTAACCAAAACACCTATAAATTAAGTATGAATAAAAAATATATCGCCTCTGTCCTATTATTAATTACGCCACTGGTTTTTGCTCCTTTTACCCTAAGCTTTTTTTCAACTAATAAACAAACCTTTGTGATTTTAATGGCTTTAGTTTTATTAGTGCTGACTGCAGTTTCACACCTAACCACCAAAAAACATCACCATCAATCATCGTTCTTTGTCTTAGCTTTAGGTCTATTTTGGGCCATTATGGGGCTAGATATTTTACTTACTCGTGAGGCCCGAGTGGAAGGTCTGGTCGGCAAGGGAGCTTTATTGCTAACTTTACCCGTAATTACTTATCTCCTAGCTACAGCCAAAAAATCACTTAAAAGTTTATCCTGGGCACTCATGGGCTTAATCGCCGCCGGCACTATGCTGGCATTACACGGCATTCTCCAGCTAGTAGTATTAGCAGAAATAACAACACTTCCCACCTGGATGAGGGATATCTCTTTTACTCCAGCTGGCTCCCCGCTGATACTTATGACTACCATAGTATTTACGCTAATTGCCACCATAACCTGGGCTATTAAAGAAAAAGGTCTTACTAAAAAAACCAGCCTCTTTACTGCGGCCGGCATTCAGCTTGCGGCCCTAGTGGCTTTCAGCTTTATGCTAGCTCAAAAAGAGATCATAATTCAGCTTTTACCTTTACGAGCTAGCTGGTCACTCACTCTTGATGCACTCAAAAGTGCCCGTGAGTTGCTTTTCGGGATTGGTTTGGCTAACTTCCCCGCACTATTTACTCAATCCAAGCCTGTCTTTTTGACCCAAACTGATCTTTGGACAACCATCTTCCAAACTGCCTCCAATGAAGCTCTCCAACTCCTAGCTACGGTTGGGGTCTTGGGCTTTGGCGCTTTTGTCTTACTAATTGTGGCTACTATCAAAGCCAGCTTTGGCTTAGAGAACACTCCGCTTGCTTTGACGCTACGCCTAACTACATATGCAATCATTTTGAGCTTTTTCTTACTCCCAGCCAATATCATCACGTACACCCTCTTCTTTACTCTAGCTGGGTTAATTGCAGCTCACAGCTCTTTTCAAACTAAAAAAGAGATCGCTCTGCCAGGATACGCCAGCATTGTGTCAGCTGTAGCTCTAGGAACAATCGTAATTGTTTCCGGCTACTTTACTTACCGCGTTTATGCAGGGGAAGTCTTTATGCGCCAAGCGCAACTTGCTTTTACTGCAAATGACGCTCAGGGTGTATACACCGCCCATATTAATGCCGTCAAGATCATGCCGCAAATGACTGATTATCGCATCTCTTTTTCACAAATTAACCTAACTTTAGCGTCATCGCTGTCTCAAAGTCAGAGTGTTAATACAGAAACCGGCAAAGCTCCAGAGTTGACTGATCAACAGCGCGAACAAATCTCTTCCCTAATACAACGTGCTATTGAGCAGGGTCAAATAGCAGCCCAATTGCGCCCCAACCTCTATTCTACCTGGCAAAACCTAGGTGGAATTTATCGCAATCTCATCAATATTGCTCAGGGTGCAGAAGATTTTGCTATCCAATACCTAGGGCAAGCCATTGCTAAAGATCCAGCTAACCCACTGCTACGAGTTGAGTATGGTGGGTTATTTTATCAGCTGTCTCAGTTAGTTGAAGATAAAGAAACCCAAGTAAACTTACTTGATCAAGCCATCCAGCAGTTCCAAACTGCAGTTCGGCTCCGACCCAATTACGCCAATGGCCAGTACAACCTAGCTAATGCCCTGGACAAAAAGGGTAGCTACCGTTTAGCTTATCAAGCTATGACCCAAGTTTTAGCTAATATTGAGCCTGATTCCGATGATTATGAGCGAGCCCAACAAGAACTCCTGCTTCTTGAACAAAAACTGCCTAAGACTCCTCAACAACAAGCTGGTAGTCAAGCTCAAGAACAACCAGGTCAATATGACCTCCAACAACCAGCTCCTCTACCCAAGCCTCTTCCTGGCGGACCAATTGAGCTACCTCAGGAATCACAACAGTTAGAACCCACTCCGCAACCCACAGAGTAAGTGATAAAGCAAGTGGCATGGAGCAAGTGATATGATGGAGGTATGACTAAATATACTGTCCCCATCCAACAAGCTGGCTTTACTTTAGTCGAACTTTTAGTAGTCATCTTTATCATCGGCATCTTAGCTGCCCTCTTAGTTACCAACCTTGCCGGAATTAGAAGTAGGGCCGAAGATTCTCAAGCTAAAGCTGATTTGGGAGAACTCAAAAAAGCCCTGCGCATTTACTACAACGACTATCAAGCTTATCCAAGCGACAGCAGTGGTGCCATTATTGGTTGTGGAGCCAGCGGCACTACAATTTGCAGCGATAGTTTCTCCAACGGCTCAGATACAGTTTATATGAAAGATTTGCCAGAAAATATGAGTTATTACTCAGATGGCGATGAAGAGTTTTTGGCCGTAATTGAATTAAACAACGCTTCTGACCAAGATATCTCTAAAAGCCAGGCTGCCTGTAGCCCTGACTCACGCATTTATTATACTGATGGTCCAATTGGTGCCACAGAGTATGTCGTGTGCACAGATTAACGCTAATCTGCAGTAATAACTCTATCCGCAGTAATAGTGATGTTAGAACTCGAAACACCATAGTTACAATTAGAATCACCACAACTAATGCCGTAATTAGCTGGACTATCGGCCAAAACAGGCACTTGATGATCTAAGTCATTCTCTAACCGCGCATAAAACTGATAAAATATCCCATCTGATTCATAGTAGTAATTTAAATAATCTTTTGGATCACTGGGTATTTCTACCATATAAGTAGTATTGCTCTCATCTACCCACGCATCTCCCCAGGAACAAGTATCCCCATCGGCACAGCCATTAATCTCGTAGCTAACTGAACTAATTGGATACTGGCCTTTATCATTATAATAAGCTTCAAGTGAGCTGCTAATCTGCTTCAGGTCGTTTTTGCGCTGGGTGTCTCTAGCTTTAATCTGAGAACTTTTGTAGCTTCCAATCGCTAAAGCTGCTAAAACGCCAATAATTGCCATCACCACAGTAATTTCTATTAGAGTAAAGCCAGCATTTCTTTTCATATCTTTATCATAGACTAAAACACATGGCTCAGCAAACTAGCTCATTAGATATCAACGCCACAGAAATTTGAAGAAAAACTTATTTCTATCTTTTTCTATCTTTACACCAGCTACTCGACCTGCTTGAATGATCAGGCTATGAAAATAACCAAGCTATGAAAAAATTGAGTTCTTTCGTCTTGCTAACATTAACTGCTCTCACCCCCCTATTGGTCTTGCCAATTGGCGAAGCATTTGTAGCTAACACCAAACAATTTCTAGTTTTACTGACAGCATTAGTTCTGCTCGCCATAGCTGGAATCAAGATGCTGATAGAGAAAAATCTTAGTATTACCCTATCTTCATTTACCACTGTCCTAGCTGTTTTTGGTACAGCAGTAACGGCCGCAGTGTTTCTAACCAATAGCTACCCCGTAGATAACTTACTTGGTTTTGGTGGAGTATATCTGGCCATGATTTTAATTGCCTGCTTGGGTAAAGGTCTAGTGGATAGAAAATTTAGCCACAACTTTTTAACTATTTTCGGGATTAGTGCGAGTTTATTCAGCTTATCCTCGATTCTCCAGTTTATGGGCTATGGCCCCAGCTGGATCTACAATGCGCTCCTGAAAATCAATCTAAATCACGACTTATTATTTGGTTTAGTTGAATCTCCCATGGTAGCAACGCAAATTTTGGGAGTAGCCTTAGTGGGTTTATTAGCCTCACTCATAAGCCGCTCTCACTTAGGACTAGCCATTACGCATAAAAAGAACAAAAAAGTTACTCTCCTTACCTGGGTGATGCTGGCCATAATTACTGCTGGCTTTGGATTAAATATGTACTCGGTTTTACCAGGGCAAGCCTTTTCCCCGATTATGCCGTCATTAGCTGCCAGTTGGTCAGTGGCAGTTGATATGCTGCGTGTCCCGCAAACTGCATTTTTAGGCGCTGGACCAAACAACTATCACCTCGCTTATGCGCAGTTTAAACCAGCTTGGATAAATCAAACTCCTTTATGGAATATCCAGTTTACTAGCGGTATTAACCTACCTCTAACCCTCTTGGTTTCTACCGGCATACTGGGTTTAGCTAGCTGGATTTGGCTGGTGTTACGCATTCTTAAACAGATCAAGTATCAAGCAGAGTTAAAAAACTCTCCCTTGACCTGGATGTTGTTGGCTCTCTTAGCCCTGCAGTTACTTTTGCCCCCTTTTATTTCTCTTTTAATACTGTTTGGGTTAGTTTTAGCTGCCTGGCTATCTTTGCCAGAACATAAATTTGATCAGCTCAAACTCCATACTCTCACAACTCATATTGCTCAAGGGAACTACATTGCTCAAGGAATAGGCGTAATCCTGGTGGTCGTCTTTGGTTATGGTACTTATAGTTTAGGCAAAGCCATCATCGCCGATTACTCAATTTTCGCTGGCAATAGAGCTGGACAAAACAACCAGATCACCCAGATGTACCAACTCCAACACAAAGCAGTCTTGCTTAACCCCTATTTAGCCAGCTATCGTCGCCGCTATGCTTTAACCAACCTTTCAATCGCAACTGCTTTAGCCAACAAAGCTGATCTAACTGAACAAGAACGGGCTAGCATCTTGCAACTCATCCAACAAGCTATTAGAGAAGGTCAAGCCGCCGCTGAGTTACAACCCGCAGACGTGCGCAACTGGCAGGTGCTAGCTCAAGTTTATAATAACCTCGCTGGCGTTGCCGAAGGTGCTGACCAATGGGCAGTTAACTCTTATGTCCAGGCTATTCAGGCCTCACCCACCAACCCAGATCTTAGGATTGCTTTAGGAAGTATCTTTTATGGAGTTGGACAATATGACCAGGCCAGCCAGCTTTTTACTCAAGCCATTCAACTCAAGCCCGATCATGCCAATGCTCATTACAACTTAGCTAATACGTTGAAGATGCAGGACAAACTAAGCGAGGCAGTAGTAGCTTATGAAAATGTTTTGTCTCTAATCGAACCAGGTAGCGAGGATTATAAGATCGTCGCAGAAGAATTAGCTACCCTACGAGAAAAACTAGCCAACACCGGGGGCTTACCCCAAGATATGATCAAAAGCGTCAAGTAATTGCTCTATGCCTGATTTAGTAGCAGCACTAAAAAACACTATTTCTTGTTGCTGTTTAGTAAATAGTTTCTGTGTGACTTTAATTAATTCTTTAGAATAAATGTCTTGCTTATTAACCCCAATGATGAAAGGCTTGTTGATTAATTCTTGGCCATAATCACTTAACTCTTGTTGTAATTTTTCAAATTGCGATAAAAGATGGACTGCTTGATCAGCGACTGACAAGTCTTCATCAAAAACTATTTCCTCTGGTAAAAACAATACAAACAATAACAATCGACAGTGCTCAACATGACGTAAAAAGGCGTGACCCAAGCCTTTGCCCTGGCTAGCGCCTTCAATTAATCCAGGAAGATCTGCTAGTATGACTTCCCTGCCTTTTAAGGGCAATGTACCTAGATGAGGCTCTAAAGTAGTAAAAGGATAATCGCCTATTTTGGGTCGGGCTTGTGTTAAAACTGAGATAAGCGTACTTTTGCCGGCATTGGGAAATCCCACTAGGCCAATGTCAGCCAACAAAAGTTGTTCTAAAACCACAACTTTCTTTTCACCCACAGTCCCATACTCCGCTTCTAAAGGAGTGGTATTTGCTGGGCCTTTAAAGGTATTGTTTCCCCGACCACCAAAGCCACCCTGGCAAAGCACAACCTCTTGACCAGGAGCCGTTATTTCCAGCAACTTTTGTTTAGGCAATCGATTAAAGTCCACTCCCTTAAGGGAATCTGAAGAATCTCTAATCACTCCAGCAAGCAACTGGGCCACATTTTTTTCAACTCGAATCGGTTCTAGCTCATCCTTTTCTCTTGGGGGAATAGCTTGGCCCTCGGCTTCTAAATAAAATTTATTGACTTCAACCTCATCGCGATTAAGCAAATAATCTAGACTATAGCGCCAACGTCGGTGCTGACTAATTTTGTTTTCTGCCAATAACCATACTCTAGTACCAACTGGCACTTCAATAATAATATCTTTTCCTCGAGCTCCTTTGCATTTTTGCTTCCCACCAGCTTGGCCATTATCAGCCCGATATTCTTTCACTCCAGAAAAACGAACTAAAGAACTCTTATCTGCAACCCCTTTGAGAATAATGTGACCACCGTCACCGCCATTGCCCCCCGCAGGACCACCTCTGGGGACATACTTTTCACGACGAAAGGCCACTCGACCATAGCCACCATCGCCCGCGCTGAGATGTAATTTAACCAAGTCAATCATAATAACTTCGTAGTATACCCTATCTTGCAGGCAATCACCCACTCTCCCTGGCGGCGAAACAATATCATTTTCAACAGTCAAAGAAATATAATTAAAAAAATACCGCGCGGAGCTCACCGGGCCTAAAAGCCTGGCGTTCTCTATTACAAAAATCCCAACGGATTTAATAACACCCCGCCCTTGCGAATCTCAAAATGCAAATGGGTGCCCGTTGATCGTCCGGTACTGCCCATCTGACCAATGACATCGCCACGATTAACTCGTTGATCACTTCTCACTTGCACCACACTTAAGTGGGCATACAAGGTTACAAAACCATTGCCATGATCAATAACAACTCGGTTCCCATAACCATAACTATCAAGCCATCCCGCACTAATTACCGTTCCACCATCAGCGGCCAAAACCGAACTACCTGACTTATTAGCGATATCAACAGCTTTGTGGTAAAAACTATAGTTCTGAGTAATTCTACCCGAGGCTGGCCAGACAAAACTACCAGTGGCAGTCACACTCCCGGCATCAGGAGTAATTTGAACCTGTCGAGCCACTCGAGACATACTCGCGACTTCCTCTGGCTTGACCCCGTCTGGAACCATTAAGTACTGCCCAGTAGCCAGCTCAAAAGTTTCATCATTTAAAAACTCATTAAAAGGATAATCTACAATCACCTGAATTTCTGAACCCTGCAAGCTATATTTTTTACCCACCGAGTAAATCGTTTCTCCTCGGGATACTTTATGCCTAATTCCATCTACAGGCAAAATTTTCAACTCCTGACCAGGCTTAAGCTTGCTTTTTTCAGTCAAATTATTTTCCCACAAGACCGTTGTGAGCGCTAAACCATAGCGCTCGGCAATGCTTGATAAAGTTTCTCCCTCAGTAACAGTGTGAGTGATAATTTCACCACCTCGATATTGACGCACTTCTTCAGCCTGAAGAGTATTGAAATCAGTAATGTGAGCTGAAACCGACATTACTCCCCTTGCTATCTCCGCTTGCCCCTCATCCTCTGACCGAGCCAATACCAGTGGCCCAAAAGTAATTACTATAAAAGTTAGCCCAATAGTGCCAAAATGCAAAAAAGGCCGAGTGTATTTTCCCCGCCGCCGGTACAGCAAATCTACAATTGAATCTTTTCCCAACTCAAAAGCAGAAAACCAGTTGTAGCCACGATTGCGACCATAATGGACCAAAAACTTCAAAAATTCACCTAAGTCTTGAAAAATCACTGGCGTCTTAAAACGAATAGTCAAGCGCGGCATAATTTCAGGCCCTATATTTACCTCTATTTTACCCCTGTTTTAAACTGTTTAAAAACGCTTTGTTGCTCTTGGCTTTCTTCAACTGAGTAATTAAAGTAGAGGTACGCTCTTCTTCGTCATTAAGCATATCCAACATGCGGTGTAGAGTAATGATAGATTGGTAAGTAATGTTATCAAATAAAAGATCATCACGCCTGGTGCCAGACCTCTGAACATCAATTGCCGGGTAAATCCGCCGTTCAGCCAAACGACGATTAAGATGAATCTCTTGATTGCCTGTGCCTTTAAATTCTTCATAAACCAAATCATCCATTCTTGAACCAGTGTCTACTAAAGCAGTTCCCACGATCGTTAGTGATCCCGGAATCTCAAAGTTACGCGCTGCTCCAAAGAATTTCTTAGGCGGAAACAACGCCATCGGATCAAACCCACCCGAGAGAGTTCTACCAGAGGTGGGAATAGACAAATTATATGCTCTGGCCAAACGAGTAATAGAGTCTAGTAAAATTATGACGTCTTTGCCTGATTCCACCATTCTTTTTGCTTTTTCCAGCGCTAGCTCAGCAACTGCACACTGCGACTCGGGGTTTTCATCAAAGTTACTGGATGCCACCTCGCCTTTGTTATCAGTAATAGTAGCAATATGACGCCTAATATCAGTCACTTCTTCCGGTCTCTCCCCGACTAAAACAGCCATCACATGAATATCAGGATAATTTTTAGCTACCCCTGTCGCAATATCTTTGAGCAAAGTAGTTTTCCCTGCCTTGGGTGGAGAAACAATTAAGCTCCGCTGGCCCTTACCAATTGGCGCAATTAAGTCAATAATACGCAAAGAAAGTGGTTCCTCACCTGATTCTAAAACGATCTGCTCGTCTGGATAAACCGGAGTAAGCTGATGAAAAGACTTTCTATCTTGTTTCATAAAATCTTCTATTGCTTGACTATTAACCCCGCTAATCTTGAGTAAACCCCAATAGCGCTCATTGTCTTTAGGCTCTCTAGCTGGGCCCTCAATCACATCGCCCTCGCGTAATCCAAATCGTTTAATCTGAGAGTTAGAAATATAGGCATCTTTTCTTCCCCCAGAATAACTGACGCGCAAAACGCCATGTCCGTCTCGGATTTCTAGTACCCCGCTAATGGTCTTTGTAGGAGCATTCATGTCAGGAATTGCTTTTCCATCTGGTCTAGTTTGTTTTGTCACCACACCACCGCCCCCACTGTTGCCATTGCCGTTTAGAGGCACTATCGGCACATCTTTGGGCGTTGCTTTCTTGGCTTCCGGTGGACTTTTTACAGTTTCAGTCGTAGTTGCCTTGGTGGCAGGTATTTTATCGGCGGTTATTTTATCAGTGGTTGTCTTAAGCGCAGATGGCTTAATTTCTACAGGGGTACCGACCAATTCATCGGCAGTTTTGGAGTTTGACATAAAATATTAGAAGATAATTATTACTTACTACCAAAGACAAAATTAATTGCTCATGATTTATCAGAAGGGAATTTATTTTTCCTTAACGGGAATAACCACATTATCCCAACCTCGCCTACAAAAGTCAACAACAATGCGCAAATAATTAATAACGTGGTATTGTTTTAGCGTCTCTAAATTTCAGATTCTTAGCCTTTGCATACTCCTCTGCTCTTACTCTTATTGATCCGGTGTCTTTGTCTACAGTTATAGCAACTGGAATCAGTCTACCATCGTCAGGAACAAAGAATGAAAAAGCCAGATCTCCTCCAGAATACTCGGGTACTTTAGAAGATTTGGGTAATTGAAAAATTATTTGGGCAAGTTTTGCTCTGTCCCCCCGCCCACACATCAGACAAACCTCAATCCCGGATCTCTCCCATGGTTGATCGCTGCCAAAATATTTGTATAGTCTTAAGTCGGCAATACTAGCATCGCTTGCACAAAGTGACATAGCATCTAGAATCACTCCAAATTGGCGCTGAAATTCACTGGGTCCTATATCATAAAAATAATCACCTTCTCTAAAAACTCCCTCCCTCATCCCAAAAAGAACTTGTCTTGCATCGGGCTCAGAACCAGCTTCTGGTTTTTGGTTTGGTTTGTCTAATTCGCTCATACTGCAGTAGATTGTAACATATATTTAGCCCAATACCCAGCCCAATTCCAACCTAACCCTGAGTATTTTGATCCAAACTAATCAAGCGTGCATAACGAAAATGTCGTAAGGGAGAGTTTAAAAATTTACAAGTATAAAGAATTAAGTCTGCATCATAGTCAGTAATCTCCTCACCCTCTTCACCCGCATAAACCTCATAAACCCACTTGCGCTGATCGGCAATAATCTCAATCATGTCACCTTGCTCTACCTCTGGTAAATAATAAAACGAGTTATATTTCCAGTAATCAGTCTGCCACCACCAATCCCAACCAAAACGATGAGCCGCTAAAATAATCGGCAAATCATACTCATCTCCAGGTCTACCGTAGTCTGGAGCTAACCAAACTCCTTCTTGTAAGGCTTCGGCCGGATCTTTGGTTGCCCCCAGCTCTGTTCTAATCCCAATCCGAGGAATAATCAGCCAATCACCGGTGGGTAAATTCTCATCTTGTGGAGGCAAAACCTCTTCTTTTTGAACAGCAGTCGCCCGATCTTTTGTTCCCTGACTAAAATCTCCACCCAAAGGAGTACCTTTATCAATTGACTCTATTGGAGAAACATCTACAGGAAAAACCCAATAATAGAAATCGGGAATCACCAAAACACCGGCGATAGTTAAAGAAACAACAAAAATTATTGAAAGTAATCCCCTAATTAGTTTAAGAAAGATCGTTTCATGATAACTTTTTTTATCACTGCGACCAAAATTCATACTCATCGACCTAGACCAAGCATTATTTTCCCCAAGTAAACCCATTCTAATTTGAGGAAAGTTTTGTCTTAAAAAAGCTGGAGTTGTTTCAAGTACTAAACTCATATCAGAATAATAATTATTATATCAAAATATATCTAGATAATCAAGATTATAGGATATCTACACTCGAGGAAAACAACAACTTTTCTCTAAAAAAAGGTACTGGGTGGAAGCTCGGCAGCCTGCCCAACGGCCGAACCTCCGCTCAATACCCATTTGTATCATTATTTTATATTTTACTATATAAAGATCTAATTTACATAGACCATAAAAACTGATAGCGTATTGACCATCGAGTTACAGATAGTCTATGGAGACTATCTTCTCTAACAGAAAAAGCATTATTATTCGTGGCTCTGCCCAGCGGTAATAATGCTTTTTTTTATTTTAAACACTCACTCAAGTATAATTATTTTTTAGTCATTGTCAAGACCTATAGTTATTTAACTAAATATCCTATATTGTATATAATAAGCAACTTATTGATAGATATTACCATTTTGTTAACACTCGCAACTACTATTGACTGATTGTGCAAAACTACTGCTAGTCTCAGCCAATTGTTTCTTGCCTCAGCTGATCGTTTCTTATCTCAGCTTATCCTTTCTTGCCTCAGCTTAGTTTATAATACCTATATGCCCGCCCCACACGTTCTCTTTGAAATCCGCACCAGCCAAGATAATCAAAAAACCGCCGAAGCCGCTGCTTCGCTCTTCTCTACTTTCCCCAAACTTCGTTCTGCCCTGTGGTGGAGGTTGCTAAATAAAAACGAACATCTGAGTTTTGAGTTAATTGTTTACAATCAAACGGTTTACTTTCAAGTCTATGTCCCCTTTCGCCTCAGTGAGTATATGAAAGGAGCAATCAATGCCAGCTATCCAGAAGCTTTAATAACTCCGCTTGAGGCGGACCCGCTAGAAGCCCTATTTTCAGGAGATTTAAAATCCTCCCCCACTTCATATCTCAGCTTAGGTACTTTAAAGTTAAAAAATGAACAATATTTACCGCTTAAAACTTACCAAGACTTTGCCGATGTAGATCCACTAGCTCCGCTTCTTTCTACGCTCTCTAAAACTCAGGTTGATGAACAAATGGTGGTGCAATTTGTCCTAGGTGATGATGGGGATGGCTGGAAAAGAAAGGGCTTTGCTCAAATTCATAGAAAATCCACCCCGCTGACTGAACTCACAGAATTGGTCAACAAATCCGGCTCTCACCCTCAAAAAGCACTCATTGAAAAAAAGCTAAGTACTGGAGGTTTAAAAACTTCTATTCGGGTGGCTGTGAAAACCCCAACTAAACAAAGAAGTATTCTACTACTTGAAACAATTGCCGATAGTTTGGGGGCCATTTCTCAAAGCGAAGGCAATGAACTAATACTAAGAAGAGTTTATTTGGCTAAAAACTGGTTTACCAAAGCCATGAAGAAACGCTGTTTTAGCTGTCTCTCCCGTCAGCACCTATCTTTAGAAGAACTTGCCACCCTCTACCACTTCCCTAATGAAGGTTTAAAGGGGGTGCCTAATGTAGCTTGGGGTAAAAACTTAATTGGCGAGCCACCGGAAAATCTCCCCATTATCACTGTCCAAATGGATGCCTGGCTTAAAAATGAAATTAACCCTTTTGCTCGTACCGATTATAAAAACAACACTCATGTTTACGGCATTAAAAGAAGCGATCGGCGTCGCCATATGTATGTGATTGGGAAAACTGGCACAGGTAAATCTACTCTTTTGGCCAACATGGCCATTAATGATCTCAAACAAAACGAGGGCATGTGTGTGATTGACCCCCACGGTGATCTAATAGAAACCATACTTGACTATATTCCTTCACACCGGATTAATGATGTGGTCTACTTTAACCCCGCTGATGGAGAGCGCACGGTGAAAATTAATCTTTTTGAAGGCAAAAATGTTGAACATCGTGAGTTAATTGCCTCTGGAATTATCTCTGTTTTTAAAAAACTTTATAGCTATTCTTGGGGCCCAAGACTTGAATACATTTTACGCAACTCCTTATTAACTCTATTAAAAGTCCCTCAAGCAAAACTATCTGATGTCTTAAAACTTTTAACCGATGAACATTACCGGGCCAGAACTGTTGAAAGTCTTGATGATCCAATTTTAAAAAGCTTTTGGGAAGATGAGTTTAATAAACTGCATCAGCGCGACCGGACTCAACAGATCGCTTCTATTTTAAATAAAGTCGGTCAATTTGTTTCTTCTCCCCTAGTGAGAAACGTAGTTAACACCTCCACTAGTTCGTTTAGTATTGAGGAGGTTATGAACGAGGGGAAGATTCTGCTGGCTAATTTATCTCAAGGAAAGCTAGGTGAAGATAATGCCACTCTCCTGGGAGCCATGTTAATTACCAAGATTCAGTTGGCCGCCATGAGCCGAGTCAATGTTACCGAAGAAGAAAGGCGCGATTTCTATCTCTATGTGGATGAGTTCCAAAACTTTGCCACTGATTCTTTTATTAAAATCCTCTCAGAAGCCCGGAAGTACAAATTAGACCTGATCTTAGCAAATCAATATATTGCCCAAATTCCCGAGGAGGTGCAGAAGGCTATTTTTGGCAACTGTGGCAACATCGCCAGTTTTGTCATGGGGGCAGAGGATGCCGCCGCGTTTGAAAAAGAGTACGGTGGGAAATTTACTGTTGAAGACTTGGTCTCATTGGGACGCTATCAAATTATTAATAAGATCACGGTCGATGGAATTTTATCTCGACCCTTTCCTGCCAGAACTTTATCTCTAGCCAAAAGCAGTAATAAAAACCGCAACAAAGTCATTAAAGTCAGCCGCGAACGATACGCGACCAACAGAGACTAAACGGAAAATCGCGAGCGGCATGCAAAAAAAAATTAGATTTTTAATTCGCCCAGTAGCTCCCTCACACTCCTATGAGTTTGTTTGAAATAAATCTGATTAAACCCAAGCCTTTTGGCTTCTTTGAGCCGCCGGTCTAGATAACTCACCTGACGGATCTCCCCCAATAGACCTACTTCGCCAATAAAAATTGAACCCTGGGGCAAAGGCTTGTTTTTCAGTGAACTAACCAATGCCATGGCTAAACCCAAATCTACTCCTGGTTCAGTGACCTTATATCCGCCCGCCGCACTTAGAAAAATATCAAAACTGCCCAGGGGTTGCTTACAATGTTTTTGTAACACGGCAGCCAAAACCTGAATTCTGGATAAATCTATTCCTCTCCCCACCCTTCTTGGCATAGCAAGCTGTGATTTAACTACTAAAGCCTGAACTTCAATTAGTAATGGTCTTGTACCTTCCATCACACAAGTGGTGGCTGAACCCGGCACTGCAGTTTCGGCGTGCTCTAAAAAAAACTCGCTGGGATTATTGACTTGTGCCAATCCTACCTCATCAACCCGAAACACCCCCACCTCATCAGTCGCCCCAAAACGATTTTTTAATGTCCTTAATAATCTTAATTCTCCTGTTCTTTCCCCACTTAACTCCAAAACCGCATCTACAATGTGTTCAAGGGTTTTGGGTCCCGCAATAGCCCCGTCTTTAGTCACATGACCGATTAAAAACATTGGGATGTGTAATCTTTTAGCGACTTTGGCCAATCTATCTGCCGCCTCCCGCACTTGACTCACTGATCCAGGCGCGCCAGTTAAATCACTAGTAGTCATTGCCTGAATACTATCAACCACCACCAGCGATGGTTGTTGAGTTTTTACGATTTCTACCAGCTCATCCACGTCTACGGTAGTAATAAAAGTTAAATTTTTCTTTGAGATCTTTTTGTTTTCTTTAATTAAAATTCGATTGATCCGTAAATCAATTTGTTGTGGGCTTTCTTCTCCACACACATAAAAAATTGGACCAGATAATTCTTGTCTAACCAAATTTAAAACCACTTGTGTCAAAAGCGTACTTTTCCCAATTCCCGGCTCCCCGCCCAACAACATCACTGCTCCCGGCACAATCCCAGTTTTGCCTCCTACTCCACCTAATACCCGATCAAACTCCTCAATTTGTGTAGAAATCCGCTCACCATCGCCTTGTTTTGCTTTGACCTGACTCCAACTAACCAGCCGATCTTTTAACTGCGCTTCGGAAAAAGCTTTTCTATTCGCAACTCCCCTAGTGGTTGGAGCTAACACCTCTTCTACTAGAGTATTCCACTCTCCACACTGACTACATTGGCCCTGCCACTTGGGATGACTTGCCCCACAGCTTTGGCAGTTATAGATCGTTTTGGCTTTAACCATGTTTACTTACTCAACCTTCCCCACAAATAAAGTATCACCGCTATATTGGCCGGTCACGGTCACGGTTTGACCAACATATGCAGATAAATCTACCGCATAGCTCTCAATAATCTCCGCCTGTTGTCCTGTGACGTTAAGAAAAAATGTTGTTCCGGATTGAGTAATCATGCCAGTTTTGCTAGTATCACCGCGTTTTTGTTCAGCCGCCGGTACAGCCGCTGGCGCTGCTGCCGGTACACCCACGGGCGCTTGGTCTCCGCCCAGGCCTCCGCCCTGACCACCTCCCGGGGATACTGGAGAGTCACTCGTTTTGATACAAGCGGCAAAAATCAAACCCGCTCCTAAAATAATTAATGTTTTTTTCATAAACTCTCCTTAATAGAAATAATTTGGCAAATTTGCTTGGAGATATTAACCCAATGCCAGTCTGCCTCTTTTCGTAATTGTAACATTAAAAAAGTCGGGAATTATTTTTGAATAGCTAACACGTATTTGGTGGCGGGTCCCTTACCTTCAATTGTGCCAAAATCGTGCCAAATATTGTGCCATTTCAATTTAAGTGCTCTTAGGTTGTAGGTTTGGACAAAATTTGCGTCGTAGACACGCTGGGGCGTTGTTGGTAAACAACTCTTACCTCTCCTCCCACTTGCGCCATGAGTTGCCGCTTACTCTCTAAATATGGAGTGTGCGAAGAAACTGCCAAAACCTGAGGTCTAATTAATTTCAGCAAGGCTAGGTGATCTTGGGTAGTACTAAACTTTTCTGGCAAGACAAATGCCAGATCTACTTGGGGAAGAAATACGAGCTGTTGAAGCCTTTCTCTTTCATTGTGAACCGGGCGATGCGTTCCTTTAATCTTTTTCACCCGCTTATCTGATTCTATTCCCACAATCAATACATCCCCCGCCGTCTTAGCCTTTATTAAAAAACTTTTATGCTCTTGATGAAGTAAGTCAAATACTCCAGTCACTAAAACAATTTTCTTCTTCTGCCGCTTGGCCCGTTTTGTAAAAACAATTAATTTTTCCATAGAACTAATAAAGAATTATACCAACGTTGATAAACTACATTACTCGTACTACGAGGATGAAAATAAGCAAAGCCTAAAGATACTTTTTCTCGGGTCAGATGAGGATACATATAAACTAACTGGAAGGCATAGGCTGTTAAATTTATTAAGTAAAAAAAACTAGACCACAGCCAAGACCACAGCCAATAAAAAACAGACCAATGTTTCTTGGTTGTCCTTATTAATTCCTCGCCGCCACTGACCACGCACTCTTGATAATAATTAGGTAAATACACTTTCACCCACTGATTTGCTTGATAAAACTCTTGTGCAGTGCCGTCTTTGTCTAACACCCATTTAGCTTGGCAAACTTCATAAGCTGAATAAATAGTTTGTTTATAAATTGGCAGATCCATACTCGCAGTATCCAGCCACAAATTAAAACACCAGCTATCATCCTCTGCGCCATGTCTAGTACGACGCTTTCCTACTATCCAAATAATAAGCATAACCAGTAATCTAGTTACCCATAACCTGTGTGGCTGTGTCACTATCATAAAATCAATATCGCTCTTGGGTCGAATATTTTTCATTGCCAAAGATCCCGTCACCCCAATCCCTTTAACCCAACCAATCCAACCAATAATCCTGCTCAGCTCATCTACTTCTGGCCATCTAGTCTGAGA
>JAHJTF010000007.1 GCA_018830045.1 Patescibacteria group bacterium
TCGCGCCAAGTAATCTTCTTTCCTTGCGAAAAATCCCGACCTACATAGCTGATGGGAACTTCAAAAATTTTGCAACCTCGGCGCAACAGCTTACAAGTAATTTCTGGCTCCATATCAAAAGCATTGGCAGAAATATTGAGTTTCCTGAATAAATCTGTTGGCAAAAGTTTATAACAAGTCTCCATATCAGACAGAGTAGTGTTATAAAGTAAATTGACAACAAAGTTTAGAAATCCATTCCCCACGCGGTGCCAGAATAAAAGGTTTGAATGAGAGCCGATGAAACGCGAGCCAAACACAACCTCAACTCCCTCTCTGTCTAAAGGCTCTAATAACAAGGGAATTTCGCGGGGATCGTATTCCAGATCAGCATCTTGGATGAGGGTATAGTCACCAGTGACTTTTGTTAGGCCCAGTCTAACGGCACTACCTTTACCGCCATTTTTCTTTTTAAAGTATTGAATCTTTTTTATGTCTGGATTTTTAGAATTAAGAATTTTCTTGATCTCTTTTTCTGTATCATCAGTCGAACCATCATTAACCACAATGACTTCTTTGACTTCTTTAACTCCAGCTAGTGGGCCTAAAACTTTTTTGACTGTGGGAGCTTCATTGTAGACCGGGACAATAACGGAGAGTTTCATGCTGGAGTCATTTTACCACCTACTTCTACGTCTTCCATATCTAATAAATCGACCCTCGATATCCTATTTCTAAAATCCAAATTGTGATTTTATCTCTTTCAAATAGCACGCGAATGTCTCCAATCCTTAAGCGATAAACTTGACCAGCAGAGCCTTTCATTTTTTTGATATTTTGAGTTTGAGAAGAAAAGTTCTCTAGTATCTTAAGCTTTTTTAAGACTCTTTTGGCATCTGAAGCGGCAATTTGACCAAGCGATTTATAGCCATAATCAGTAAACTTAACAATGTACTTAGGCACCGTACTCCTCTCGCACCTCCTGAAGAGTTTTGCCCTTGCCTTTGGGTAGATCGACTAGCTGTTGAATTCTTAATTCATCGTATAGATCCTCAAGTCTTTGAGTTAATTTTTCATACTCTGCAATACTAAGTAGCACCGCCCGGGGTTGAGAGCGCTGGAAAATGTATTTGAAGCCATTTTTATCAACTTGATCTAACAACTCAATGGTATTGATTCGCAAATCAGTAACAGTGTTGATGTTTTTGGATGTAGGTATTAACATAATATTAATGTAATACTAATATATATACTTGTCAAGTAATAAAAAAGCAAAACTTTTTAGTGCATAACAACATCAGCTGTTGTCTGTATAATTACGCTATGACTGAATTACAAACTGAAGGATTGAGAGAAAGACAATTGGCTGAAGAAATACTAAAATCAAGAACTGACTGGTTTTTTTATGGCATTTGTGCGAACAACACACCCTTCCCCGACGGAACACGATCTCGCTCAACAGGCACAGAAATGATTAGTGGAGGTAGTAGCAGTAAAATCCAACAAAGTTACTATGATTCTACTGCTCATTTTGATCCAATAATTCCATTACTTTATTTTTCCTACCATGCACTTGATAATGTCTGTGATTTACCACAAGTAAAAAATTTTCCCGGCGCCAGTTCTAGAGCACTCCCATGGATAGTATTAGCAGATGTACCTTCTGTTTATAGCAATGTAAGTGAGCTGGTAATTACAGGCTATAACAAATATCCAGATAGCAGGGGTTCGGGGAGATATTTATTAATACAAAGGATCTCATCTTCTGCCACTAAAGAGCTCGTAACCGAGATTCAACAACGCCCTCAATTCTTGGAAATATTTTATCAGAAATCTTTTCCCGGCCTTGACTCTCAGGCGGCGGCGTATACTGGCTTATATCGACTTAAAGCTCATACGCTGTATCTTTTGGAACCCCCGCTTCTTGAAGACTTTTCCAAAAAATATCCATCCACGCTAGACTGGCAAGGGAAACCAATCGATCCTTATATTCCCGGACAGGATAATTTTGGCTTGCTCAGTAGGGCTTTGCGCTATGACCTCAATCCACCTCTCGGAGTTGGAACAGCTGTAGACTTTGCCAAGATATAACAAACTCTAAAAATTGACTACAATAACAATATGCAAACTTTTTAGTGCAGTAATAAAAAAGCGGAGGCCTGATAACCCCCGCTTTTCCCTATTAACTAACTAATTCTTTATTATACCAAACTACTCCTCCACCACTTCGCCTTCTTGGGCTTTATCCTTATCGTCTTTACCCTTCTTTTTCTCGTCTTTCTTCTCCTCACTCTTCTCACCTTCGGTTGCTTTGGCGTGTTGGGCTTTCTGCATAGCTTCGCCCATCTTTTGCGCGCTTGTAAAGGTTTCTTCTGTGGCTTTATCTAGTTCTTCCTTAGTAGCATCTTCTTTTTCAGACAGCTCCTTAAGTTTTTTGACATTCTCTTGGATCTCAGCTTTTACCTTCTCGTCAATCTTGTCACCGTATTCCTTAAGTTGTTTTTCCAGCTCAAAGGCCACACTATTAGCTTTATTTCTGGCTTCAATTAGCTCCTTCTTTATCTTATCCTCATCCGCATACTTCTCTGCATCAGCTTTCATCTTTTCCACCTCTTCATCAGAAAGATTAGTGCTGTTTTGAATGGAAATTTTTTGTTCTTTACCAGTATTCTTTTCCTTAGCAGTCACATTCAAAATGCCATTGGAGTCAATATCAAAAGTAACTTCAATCTGGGGCATTCCCCGCATGGCAGGAGGAATTCCATCCAGGACAAAGCGCCCCAAAGTTTTATTGTCTGCGGCCATTTCGCGCTCACCCTGCAAGACATTGATCTCTACCTGAGTTTGATTATCAGCCGCTGTAGAGAAAATTTGCGATTTGCTGGTCGGGATAGTAGTGTTGCGCTCAATTAATGGCGTACGCACCCCACCCAAAGTCTCTAAACCCAGAGTGAGCGGCGTCACATCCAGTAACACCACGTCAGAGACATCACCGCTAATCACTCCAGCCTGAATGGCAGCGCCAATCGCCACCACTTCATCGGGGTTTACTCCTTTATGCGGCTCTTTACCAAAGAATTTTTTCACTTCAGCTTGGATTTTTGGCATCCGGGTCATGCCACCGACTAAGATCACTTCGTCAATGTCAGAAGCCTTAATCTTGGCATCTTTAATGGCTTTTTCTACTGGACCAAAAGACTTCTTAACTAAATCATCAGTTAACTCCTCCAATTTGGCTCTAGTTAAAGTCATGGTTAAATGGAGTGGTTGACCAGCATCACCCTGAGTGATAAATGGTTGATTAATCTCAGTCTTTTGTGAAGATGAGAGCTCAATCTTAGCCTTTTCCGCCGCATCCTTAACACGTTGCAAAGCCTGTGAGTCTTTAAATAAATCTTTACCAGACTCTTTTTTAAACTCGGCAATAATCCAATCAATGATGAGGTTGTCAAAATCATCTCCCCCTAAAAAGGTATCTCCATTGGTAGATTTAACTTCAAACACTCCGTCACCTATTTCTAAAATTGAGATATCAAAAGTACCGCCACCGAGATCATAAACTGCAATAGTTTGACTGCCTTTTTTATCTAAACCATAGGCAAGAGAAGCTGCTGTGGGCTCGTTTACAATCCGCTCCACATATAGGCCGGCGATCTCACCAGCTTGCTTGGTAGCTTGGCGCTGAGAGTCATTAAAATAGGCGGGCACAGTGATGACTGCTCGCTCAACTTTACTACCTAAATAGCTTTCTGCATCTGCTTTAGCTTTTTGCAAAATCTTGGCAGAAATTTCTTGTGGAGTGAGAGTTTTACCGTTCACCTTCACCGTCACCATGCCGTCTTTACCTTCAGCTAAATCATAAGAAATGTGTTTGGTTGCTTCTTGAACTGCCTTGTCTTTGTACTTACGCCCCATAAAACGTTTAACAGAATTAACTGTGATCTTAGGATTAAGTACCATCTGACGCTTAGCCGGATCACCTACCACTACTTCATCGTCTTTAAAAGCCACAATAGAAGGAAAGGTATTGCCGCCCTCGGTGGTAGGAATAATTTTAGGAGTCCCACCCTCCATGATTGCTACCGCAGAGTTAGTGGTACCAAGATCAATGCCGATGATTTTACCTGTCTTAATTGATTTTTTGTCTGACATGTTAAAACTCCTTTTAAAAAAATTAATATTTATTTAACTATGACTTTGGCGTGTTGAATAATCAGACCGTTAAATCGATAACCGCGCTTGACTACTTTGGCGACGGTTTGGCCATCGCCTTCTTTATCAACCACCTCCATAGTCTCTAGATTAAATTTTTCCCCTTTAGGATAAATCTCCTCTAAACCTACTTCTTCCAGAACCTGCCAAAAATCTCTCATGACCAGGTTTAAACCTTGGTCGTCAATCTGCTTGGCCGCCATACTTAAATGCTCTAATGGATTGAGTAGAGTCTCAATTAAACCTTGATTAGCTAACTGCAAAAATCTGACACGCTCTTCTTGGTTACGTTTAACTAGATTTTGATAATCAGCTAAAGCACGTTTTTCTCGCTCCAGAGATTCTACTAACCGTTGTTGGAGCTCTAAAATTTCATTTTTAAGATTAGTAGGATGAGGTTGTTTTTTAGCGTCTTTTTTTATCATAAAATTATCCAATCGTCAAATCTTCTATTAATCCCTTAAAATACTTCATCATTGGGATTACATAAGGGTAATCAAAACGCGCAGAACCAATTACGCCTAGTTTGCAAATCCTGTCTCCAGCATTAATCTTAGTGTAAATTGCCCCAATAGGTGCAAGATATTTATTGTCCAACTCAGTTCCAAAAGAAATCTGAATAGGATTTTCACTCACTCCAAAATCAAAAATTTCATCTAAAACTGATACTTCTTCAATGACTTGCAACACTTGTCGCATGACCTCAATATCAAAAAACTCTGGCATAACTAAAAGATTGGCAAAACCAGAGTGATACAACCGACGCTCATCAGTAATGGCTACACTTAAAGCATGGGTTTTATCAGCTAAAACCCGAGTAGTTTCATATAAAAGCCCGCCCAGCTCATCGCGACTCTTCCAGATCTTTTCTTTAGCACTAACTTCATCGGCCACTGAAAGTTCTTTTTCCTTCATCAACTCATTCACATAGAGTTTCATGGCTTTAGAGGTCGGGACGCGGCCAGCACTGACATGAGATTTACGCAAATAATCTTGATCCTGCAAATAGACCATTTCATTACGGATTGTCGCTGGAGAAATGCCAATATTAAATTTTTTATCAATCGTATCTGACCCAACTGGCTCAGCCGTTTCGACAAACTCCTCGATGATGGCCCTGAGGATTTGAACCTGACGTGCGGTTAGATCTATCATGTTAGCAATCATAAGCCATGACTGCTAAAGTTGTCAAGCAGAAAGTGAAAATATGAAAATAAGTGAAAGTGTGAGCGAGTAAAAAGGTTAATTTAATACCTGAAGTATAAAATCACGAATTTGTTTTTGAAACTTAATCTTAGAAAACTGTTGTGCATGCTGAAAAATTTTCTCTGAATCGAATTTTATTTTCTCAAATTTGATCAATGCCTCCACCAATCCCCTCACGCTAAGGTCGCTAAAAAATACTCCTGTTTGATCGGCGACGATGGTCTCCATTGGGCCGCCAGATTTGTGCGCGATCACTGGCACACCATGAGCCATGGCTTCTACAGGCACTATCCCAAAATCTTCATCTTCAACCGGATAAATCAAACCCCTGGCTCCAGCCAATAAAATATGCAGTTCTGGATCATCCACAGCACCCAGAAATTCAATCCTTGCGCCCGCCGCCTCTCTCAATTTAGCCTCCATCTTGCCAGAGCCAGCTATCTTGATATTAAACCCCAGATTATTGGCCGCTTGAACCGCTAGTTCCGGATGTTTAGAAAAAGATAAACGGCTGACATAAAGGTAGTACTGGGTAGGATATTTTGTGGCTGCTTGAGAGCGGTATTTCTTTAACTCAGCTGGAGTCGGCACATTAACGGGTGGATAAATGATCACACTCAAACGACGATAAAACTTTTCTATCCGACGCCTGGTTTCCTCTGAATTAGCAATAAAATGATCTACTTTTTGCGCATGCTGGAAATCAATTACGCGCATGTAGTGGTTAATGAAACTCCCCCCTAGTTTAACTAACGGACTTTTCTGCCAATCCGTCATGGTGGAGTAGCCATAGAGTGCCCTGGAAGGGGTATGACAATAGCAAATATGAACGCCGTTTTGGACTTGGACTGCTTTGGCTTCAAAAGCATTAGAAGAAGAAACTACTAAATCATACGCTGATAAATCTAGAGCCATAAAGGCTCTGTCTACTAACACTCGCAGTGGTGAATAAAGTTTTTTAATTAATGGAATTTTGGCAAACCAGGTTTCGCGAATCTCCCAACCAGTAAACCTCTGCCAATGAATCCCCATAGCTTTTTTATCTATAAAGGAAACATAAACTGGCGCCTGGGGATATATTTCGTGGAGCGCTTCCAAGACCCGTTCGGCTCCGCCATATTCGCGCAAGTAGTCGTGGATTATGGCGACTCTAAGTTCTTTGGACATAAAGCTTATTATAGCTCTACTGACTGCCTAAAATAAACTTTCCTGGATGCTTGTCTCAAACTCATCATTGGGCAAAAAATTTATTAACGATCTAAACTCTAGCTCTTGAAACAATTTAACAACCTTTTCTTTGTCATAACCCGTAACCTTGCACGACTCTAAGTCCAGTTCAATTGGTGCATGCTGATCAATGGTGGCTAATTTCTGACTTAAAAAAGCATTGTCTTTGCCTTCTTGCAATTTTTTTAACAATGCCCCTTTAAGAATATCAGTATGTTTTTCTAGTTCGCTCACCGCTTGGTAAATGCCTGTCAATGATCCAAAATGTTGCAATAATACAATCGCGCTTTTTGGCCCTATTCCTTTAATCCCAGGAATATTATCTGAGCTATCTCCCATCAATGCTTTCATATTAATTACTTGTTCTGGATAAACACCAATTTTTTGATAAACCTTTTCTCGATCATATTCATCCGCTGGATGTTTTCCTCGCGGTGGCAACCAAACATGAATCTTGTCATCAACCAGTTGGAACATATCTTGATCCCCGGTTACAATCACGGTTTTTTCTGTAGCCTGACGACTAAGCGTGCCGATCAAATCATCTGCTTCATAACCCTCAACTTCAAATTGGGGAATGTTAAGCGACTCCACAATCTGTTTAGTTAACCCTACTTGCGCAATGAGGTCCTCTGGCATTTTTTCTCGGTGAGCCTTGTAAGCTGGAAACTGGCGATGGCGAAAAGTTGGCTCGGGATGATCAAAAATCACACTCAAATAAGTCGGTTTCATGTCGGCAATGGCAGCCAGTAAAATTCTAGTAAAACCAAACGCCGCATTGACTAGCATTCCATCTGGAGTGGTCAATGTAGGTGGCAGAGCAAAATAAGCCCGGTAAATAATCGCATGAGCGTCCACTAGCATCAGCACATCATAGCCATTGTGAAAAAACGAGATCATAAAAGTAGTGTAACATGGGTGTGCTGGAAATGAACAAAAATAAAGCTACTCTCTCTCCCCATTCTCTTTCACCATGTAATCCGTCTTTTTATGCATCTTTTGCACTTCTTTTTCTAACTCATCTAATCTCTTGAACAACTTCTTCCAAAAATATTCTTCTTGGCTTCTATTCATTGAGGTACTAATAATGGCAATTAATAAGCCAAACATCACCACCCCCATTACTTGAAGTGCTACCCCAATGACTCGTCCTGGTCCAGTCACAGGCGCGTAGTCACCGTAACCCACCGCAGTAATGGTAGTGGAGGCCCACCATAAACCCTCGGAAATAGTCTTAATATTCCCTACTTCTTTTTCAACAGAGACTACCAATATTCCCAAAAAAAATGAAACCCCAATCAAAGCTAATAATAATTGACGAAATTTACGTTGCTTGAGGAGGCGTTGACGAATGTTGGGCAGATGCATTATGTCAGTATATCAGGCTTAGCTTTTTCTATACCCATTAACTCACTAAATTCATCTGCATCTAAAGTTTCAACTTCGAGCAACTTTGCTGCTACCATATCAAGCTGTTTTTTATATTTCTTTAACAGTTTAGTGGACCAAGCTTGAGCATCGTTAATGAATCGCCCAATCTCCTCATCCACCTTAGCTTGCACATTATCGGAAACTTCAAACGGCTTGCCCCACAGCATCCCGTAATCATTTGATTCATATTGTGGCCCAAAATTCATTGGCCCTAAATTGCTCATTCCATACTCAATCACCATAGACCGAGCAATCGCAGTCGCCCGTTTGATATCGCTACTAGCTCCAGCGGTTAATTCACGAAAGATTAAATCTTCTGCAGCTCGACCACCCAGCATGACCACCATATCTTCCAATAACTCAGAGCGTGTTATTTGAACTTTGTCTTTTTCTGGTGGAGTGAGCGTGTAACCTAGTGCCATGCCCCGCGAGACAATTGAAATTCGATGCACTGGATCAGTATGAGGTAATACATGAGCAATAACCGCATGGCCAGCTTCATGATAGGCAGTCAATTTGCGCTCGTATACATCGTGTAGACGTTTTTTACTGCGACCTAATTTAACCTTCAGTGAAGCCTCTTCGATGTCAGTATATTTAATTTCACTACGAATATCGCGGGCTACAGCAATCGCCGCTTCATTAAGCATATTTTCAATATCAGCTCCAGAAAAACCCACGGTGCGTTTAGCCACCCTATCCCAATTCAAACCTTTAGCAAATGGCTTGCTTTTGGCGTGAATTTTGATAATGTGTTTTCTTTCTTCTAAATCTGGGAGGCGGACAATCACACGCCGGTCAAACCGCCCTGGTCTAACCAAAGCTGGGTCTAAAAGATCACCGCGATTAGTGGCGGCCATCACCATCACATTGTCATTGGGAGTAAAGCCATCCATCTCCACTAAAATTTGATTTAAAGTCTGCTCGCGCTCATCATTTCCACCCATACTGCCTCGGCTCCTTTGACGACCAATGGCATCAATTTCATCAATAAAAATAATTGAGGGAGCCATTTTTTTAGCGGTTTGAAAAAGATCGCGCGCGCGCGACGCGCCGACCCCAACCAGCATTTCCATAAACTCACTACCAGCAATGGATAAAAATTGGACGTTGGCTTCACCCGCCACCGCGCGCGCCAAGAGAGTTTTTCCTGTTCCCGCTGGCCCTACCAACAACACGCCTTTGGGAGTCCGCGCGCCCACCTTTTGATATTTTTTAGGATTTTTTAAGAAATCCACAATTTCTTCCAGCTCAGCCTTAGCTTCATCCATTCCCCCCACATGACCAAAATTGACATCCTGCTTACCTTTAATAAATACTTTGGCTTTACTGCGACCAAATCCCATAATGCCATCCTGAGCTCCACGCGCCTGACGGAAAATGAATAAGAAAAAGATCACCATTAATAAAATTGGTAAGAGATTAAGCACTAGCTCCCACAACATATCTCCAAAGGATAGGTTGTTGATTTCAAGATCTACAGCAGCCAAATCAATTCCCGAAGCAGTCAAAACTTCCAAAGCCTGCTGACCCTCTTCTTTGCGAGCAATTTTAATTTGGTCATTTTCCAAGTAATGAGCTCGAAGTTGCTGGCCAGCTACATCTAATTTAGTAACTTTTTGTTCGCGAATATCACGTACTAACTGGCTAATAGTGATCTGATCATTAGAACCTCCGGAAAAAATTTGGATTAAAAATGGGACAAATAACAAACCAATAATAAGATAAATTAAACCTTTGCTAAAAATTTTATTCAAATCAACCTTCACCTCAACTTTTTTGAAAGTGGATTGGGGTTGTTTCGACCGTTTTTTAACCGGAGGTTTTTTGTTAGTAATTTTTTTCTCTGCCATGAGAATCTATTGTAACATGGACATCAGCGAACTTGAGCTCCAAGCGGCAAACCCTTGGCAGTAATAAAGAAAGGTTTGTCATCACCATCAACTGCTAAAATCATCCCCTGAGATTCTTCTCCCATCATTTTCCTGGGTTCAAGATTAGTCACAAATAAAAATTGTTTATCTGTAAAATCTTCCGGAGCGTAGCCAAAAGGGCGCACGCCGGTAAAAATAGTTTTTACATCTTCCTTGCCAAAATCTACTTGCAGGCGAATTAATTTCTCACTTTTTTCTACGTTTTCCGCCTGAGTAACTCTGCCCACTTTTATTTCTACTTTGCCAAAATCATTAAGGTTGATCATAATTTACTCCTTGACTTGTATATATAAATAATGATAGCTTGTATATACAATGAATAAAACTAAAGTTTTACCCATCCGGCTATCTGAAGAATTTTACAATGATCTTAAGGCTGTGGCAAAAGCCAAAAAAACTAGCATGGCAAAAATTTTGATGAATTACTCCCAGGTTAATATTTCTACCCAAGCAAAAACCTTGCAACTAGCTGATCGCAATCAGTCTAAATATTATACTGAACAAAATTCCTATGACTACATGAAACAATTCATCCATCAAGGTCGCACTTATCATGACAACAAAACAGATGACGAATTGCTTTATGAGGGAAAAATAAAATGAAAAGCGATAAATTAATAGTTGATTCTAATGTTTTAGTTGGCTTTTACATCCCCAAAGACACTCTTCATCAACAAGCGATTAACATCATCAAACAAACTCGCCATCTTCCTAAGATAATTAATGATTACTTATTATCAGAGATCACTACTTTGATTTTAATTCGAGGGAAAAACCTATCTCTAGCTACTAAGATTGGCCAAGATTTTATTAATGATACTTTTCCTAAATTTAGTCTCACACAAATAAACAAAAGGCTTAATCAACAAACCCTGAAAATATTTCGACAACAAACTTCCAACAAACTTTCATTTGCTGACTGTAGCATTATTGCTCAGGCTAAAATTGAGAAAATTCTCACCATCATCACTTTCGACAAACACATCCGTCAGGAGTTTAAAGGCCAGTTTGATTTTTTACCAAAAAGGCTTTAAACCAATTTTTAGTTATAAATTTCTTACCTTCACATCTTTTAAATAATGATTTATTGATCATAATAGCCCCATTTTTTCTTTCACCTCCGCCAAAGTCTGACTGGCAATTTGGCGTGCTTTTTTGGCTCCATCCTCAATGATTTGCTTCACATAGTCGGGTTTTTTCTCTAATTCTTTTCTCTTTTCCCAAATGGGCTGTAATTCTTTATAAATCGCTTCAGCCAACTCTTTCTTGAGTTCGCCATAACGAATGCCATCACCATCCATATATTGCTTAAGATACTCATTTTTCTTATCTTCTCCCTCAAATAGAGCCACCATGTCTAATAAGGCTACTACTCCACTTGAGGCTGGCTTACCATCGCTCTTACCAGCATCGGTTGGGGTTTTTGCTAAACGTTTTTTTATCGTCTCTAAATCATCGGTTAAATTAATAAAACTCCCCTCCACTGACTTACTCATTTTTCCTTCTCCAAATAAAGAAGGCACATATTCACCCTTAGTAGCAAACCGCTTAGGCTCTGGGAAATCTAAACCATATAAACTATTCATTTTCCGCGCCACTTCTCGCGTTACTTCCAGATGGGGTTCTTGATCAATCCCTACTGGAACCAATTCAGAACGATAAGCCAAGATATCAGCTGCCATTAAAAGTGGATAATTTAATAAGGCCATGGTGACATTATCAGGATGTTGCTTAACTTTTTCTTTAAAAGTTGGTAAATGCTGCATTTTAGCAATCGTTATTACGGTTGAAAAATAAAAGGCTAATTCCGTATGCAAATCACCCACCTTTGACTGAACTAGCAACATGCTTTTTTCAGGATCTAAACCACATGCTAAATAATCCAATACCACCTCATAAGTTTGCTGACTTAACTTATCTTTATCATAAGGAGTAGTCATGGCATGAATATCAACTACCGCAAACAACATCTCATAATCGGGATCCGCTTGAAGCTCAAGCATGCCTTTGACTGCACCTAAATAATTACCTAAATGCAAACGACCCGTGGCTCTGATACCAGAAAAAATTAATTTTTTCATAAATTCTCCTTTTAAGTTCTTATTTATTATATCTAAGATCTAGGCGGTGACAGGGGTGAGTTGCCATCGCCCGATCTAATTGGTGGTTATTTCTCCTTATTTATTAAATTTTCATAGACGTTTTTGACATCTTTATCACCCCGACCAGAGAGATTAACCACAATCACCCGATCTTGATCTAATTGACCCGCCAGCTTAACTGCGTAAAAAACAGCGTGAGCTGACTCTAAAGCGGGGATTATTCCTTCAGTTTCAGAAAGTAGTTGAAAAGCCTCAACTGCTTCAACGTCAGTCACGCCTACAGTCTCAACCCGCCCCAGATCTTTTAATAAACAAAACTCAGGTCCTACCCCTGGATAATCAAGCCCAGAAGCAGCTGAGTAAGACTCCATAATCTCACCCTGGTCATCTTGGAGTACCAAACATTTAAAACCATGGATTACCCCTAGTTTACCTTTACCAAGTGCCAAACCATGTTGATTGGTATCAGCACCCTTGCCAGCTGGCTCGACGGCGACTAGTTTAACCTCTTCATCTGGAATAAACTCATAAAATAACCCTAGGGCATTCGAGCCACCACCCACACAAGCTACAGCATAATCTGGCAACCTCCCTTCAGCCTTGAGAATTTGCTTTTTGGCTTCCCGCCCGATCACTGACTGAAAATCTCGCACCATCATTGGGTAGGGATGCGGACCAACCGCAGAACCCAACATATAGTAAGTTTCAGGTTCATTGATAAATGCACCCAGAGCAACATCAATGGCATCTTTAAGAGTTTTCTGCCCGGTAGTAACTGGAACCACCCTAGCTCCAAGCAATTTCATCCGGTAAACGTTTATGTGTTGGTTAACCACATCGCGTTCGCCCATGTAAATATCGCACTCCATCCCAAACTTAGCGGCAACTGTGGCTACTGCCACACCGTGCTGGCCTGCTCCAGTTTCGGCAATTAGCTTGGTTTTACCTAATTTCCGAGCCACCAAAGCTTGTCCGAGAGTATTATTTATTTTATGAGCTCCAGTATGATTTAGGTCCTCTCTCTTGAGATAAATCTTAGCTCCACCAGCATTTTTGGTTAAAGAGTCAGCTAAATAAAGCGGACTCGGACGCCCAGTATAAACCCGATGAAGATAGTTGAGCTCCTTAATAAATTTTGGGTCATCTCTTAACTCAAGATAGGCTCGCTCAACCTCTTTCAAAACATTCTCGAGAGCTGGAGGCACGAATTTCCCCCCATATTGGCCAAATTGGCCATTTTTATCAGGATAGTTATAATTTTTCATAATATTTTTCTTTCTTTAAATTAAATTGATATTTGTCTGAATAAAAACAATTTCAGACATAAAAAAACCCGCGGCTTGCGGGTTTGGTTCTTGAAAATACACCACAAACTAACCGCATTGCCACAGGTAACGGCTGGTCCACCAAGAGCTAGCGTAAGTGTTTATTGATTTCATAAGTTGCAATATTGTAATTCTTTTGGGCTCAATTTGTCAAATTTACGCAGAGAACGCGCAAAACGCGATTTACAACTCTTCGATCTTAATATTGGGATTAACTTCAGCATCATCAATCAGCTGCAGATATTTTTCTGTAGTGGTAATGCGCTTATGACCCACAAGCTGAGACACATACACTAAAGGAGTGCCGGCCTTAAGTTGTTCCACGATGAAAGTATGTCGCAGATCATTGACCTTGGCATTTCTAATCCCCGCTAAACGGAAATAACGATCGATAGCGGTTCTAATATTACGCACTAAAAAAGGTCGGCAAGTTTTGGTTAAAAAGACTGTCTTTTCTCTAGCGCGAGGGCGAATCTCTAAATAATTTAACAAGGCTTCTTTGGCGGCTGTATTTAAGGGTAACTTACGAGCACTACGACTCTTTTGGGCCTGAATATCAAAAATATTTCTCTCTAGATCAACATCTTCTAGCTTAAGATAAGCTAACTCACTAATTCTCATGCCAGTCTGGAGTAAAATCTCGACAATGGCATACATCCGCCCATCACCACGACAGGCATCTCTTAAAGCTCGATACTCAATCTTGGACAAAGCACGAGGGGGAGTAATTTCATACTTGGGATGTTGAACATTAGTAGCTGGGTTAGAATCAACCCGGCCTTCTGCTTGCAAAAAACGGAAAAATGACTTAATAGAGTTAATTTTTCGAGAAATAGATTTACCAGTATAACGACGTTTCTTTAAAATTTCCTTAAACTCACTAATGTCATCAGTTGAAACTTCATCAACCTGAGTCTTGCCCTGTTTACCCACAAACTCCACTAACTGCTCTACGTCTTTAGTATAGGCCGTAATAGTAGCTTCAGCTTTGCTGGCTTTAAGAAGATGGTCTTGGTACGCTACATGTGCGTCGGTGAGTAACATTGGCATAATATTGATTTGATCCTTTCGTAAAGTTGATCTGTGTTATGTTACGATTATAGAGGCAGGTTCTCTGAAACTCACTAAAACTAGTCAAATCAGATTAGAACTAATTTCGAATGTCTTATAATATCATTATAAGGACTAAAGAGCAACATGTCTAAAATCATCTTTAACCCAGTATCTTTAGCAGTTTTAACCATTATTAGTATTATTTTTTCAATTTCATTGCACAAAAGTGCTCAAAAGCCACGCTACTTAGCACAAAATTTGCAAAATTTAGAATCAGAAATCATGAAAATAGAACAAGATGTCGCTCTACTTGAAAAATCTATTGAGGAGGCCCAACAGCCATTTTCTCAAGAAAAAATTATTCGCGATGAACTTTTGATGAAAAAACCGGGCGAATATGTAGTGCAGATCCCAGATGAGCTAATAAAAATCAGCCAGCCACAAATTCAAGAAGAAAACCTGTCCCCTTGGGAAGAATGGCAGGGGTTATTATTTTAAGGAATTATTCTTTTGGTTGTTCGGAAGAGACGGTGTATTTGGTGAAGAATTCGTGAAGTGTTTTTCTAGCAGTAGATCCAGAGAGTATATCTCGGAGAGTATTATAAACTCCAGCTGGTTCTTCTGCCCTAGCGAATTCGGCTCTAGCATCAGTAAAGGCTTTATGAAGAAATTTATCTTCATCCGATGCTTCTGGGCCTAGAGGAAGAATTCGGCGTTCACCGTTTAGGGTTCCGCTAAATAGAGAGTTAACTTCCGTGTATAGATCAGCAGCTGCTGTTAATTCTTCGGGTATGGATTTTTTTTCTAAAAAGTTAGTGATCATAATGTTTGAATTGTTGTAATTATACTCGAATTTATTAGGTTCATTGTATTATGTGGTAGAAAACTTGTCAAATTTTATGGAGTAGCTTTATGGGGTAGCGACAGTGTTAGTTTGTACAAAATACCAGAAGGCGGAACTAGGAATTAGGGGCGTGTTGAAGGCAGTAGGGATGAGAGGGGTCGTGGGAAGTTGTGCGGGGGTTAAAGTGCGGGATACGTATTCAAAATCAGTTGGTGTTTGCATAATCCCGTAGCTTGTTGGGAAAAATTGTCCACCAGTTCTCATGCCAGAAGCGTTGTTGGCATCGATGTTTAAAAGAGTAATTTGGCTGGCTGGATCATAATACGAACCTGTGTATTGATTAGTAATAAGATCTTGTTTGAGAGCTAGATCAAGAATATCTTTTTGGTAGCCTGTAATGGCAGAAACAGGAGTGTGTCCATGAAGGATTGTATCAATCCCAAGTTGATTGGCGTAAATTTTTAACAAATCAGACCTATCGGAACTATAAAAAGACAGTTCTTGATTCATAATACTGTCCAGGGTTTTTAAAGTAATGGTGGAGTTGGAGTGAGGAGTACCTAAAAGAGCATCTGTAACTGCATTTTTAGCATTGGTATTGATGTTATTAATGATTTGATCAGAAGAGAGACCAAGGTTTTTTTGAGCCTCAGAAATGAAATTTAGTTGTTGGGGATTGAGTGCCCTAGTGTTTGCTGGATCGATGATTGTTTGAATTTGGTTATAGAGAGTTGGATTTTGTTGTTTTAAAGCAATAAGATCTTCCGGACTTAGACTAAGACGGGCAAGATCTGGTGTGTCAATATGTTGCGCGATAGCACCGGATGATGGTTTAGTAATATAGTCAAGAGAACTAAGTTGTTTAGCAAATTGTTCTGGATTAGAAGCCAGAGTGGCGATTTCTTCTAGTGAGGCGGTTTTACTTAATAATGTTGCAAGTATTTTTAGGTCTCCCTCAGGAAGGGCTTGCAAGGCTGCTTTTCTAGCTGCGGCATCGGCTATATTCGCTATTCTTGCGGCTTCAGCAATATCTCCAGCGGGAAGATTGTTGTAGGAGACAACGGCTTGAGCGTAACGAGGCTCCCAGTTGCCAGCAAGCAACTTATTATTAGCATTTCCTCTATTTGCGATATCTTCAACATAATCAAAGACACTCATGCCTGGGTTATAACCTTGTTGGGCGGTACCTTTACCATAGTAATCTCCTACAGTAATAAATTTTTGGTTGGTGGGACGACCATATTCATCAATGATCCCTTGTTCCCAAAAAAGTTGTTTGGTGGCAGCTAGATCGGAATGAAGATCGCCAATGAGAGCGACTCCACTAGGTGGTCCGTAGCTTGAAACTCCTCCAAGAAGCTTGTCGGCAATGGAGCTTAAAGCAGTTTTACCTGTGAAAATAGCGTCAGAGAGACCGCCAGCGGCCATCATGGCGGTTGATCCACCTTGAATAAGACAAGCGGTAGAAAAAGGGTTCTCTCGGCAAACTTGAATAGCGGCAGGAGCTTGGACAGCGAGATTAGGGATAGTGGCAAGAGCATTGGCGGCTCGTGCTATAGTCATTTGTTGGGTAGCCCGTTGGATACCAAAGCCAGTAATTTTAGCAGCTTGCATTGCGCCCTGAGCCTTGGAAGACATGCCGGCAGTTGCAAAATTAATAGTAGCAAGACCTGCATTCACTAGAGCGGCTTTACATTCTGGGCTATTTTTATCCGTACTACAGTCACCAATTGCGCCGCTATAGTTCTGACCCAAACTAATGGTACTGCCGGCAAAAGCAAGTCCTGGCAGTGCGGTACCAACCGCGGTTAGGGCAGCTGAACCAGCGGCGACACCAGTGCCGAGGGCAGCTGAACCAGCGGCGACACCACCAATAATGGCGTGACCACCCATGGCAATGGCGACACCCTCTGTAGAGAGGATCACGCCGAGTTGGGCGGAAGCAGCAAGATTTCTCTGGTCGAGAACTTTTTCCCAATAAGTAGCTTGAGGATTTTCCTCCGCGATGTCCATATTTGCTTTAACATAGTTGCCAGCGGCGCCAAAAGAAATAGCGTTAATAAAATTGTAGGTGGCAATTACACCAGCATCTTTAGGATCAATACAACGCTTGCCAGAGATATCAGAGAATGCAGAGAATTCTACCTTCTGGCACTTACCCGAGGAGCATTCTGAGTCAGTAGTGCAACCGCCCCCCATAGCTAAAAGAGTCGACTTACAACTTTTTGTTGAGTCATCACATCCAGCGGAACAAGTAATTGATCCTGGGATACCAGTATTAGAACAAGTTCTGAGAGTATTACTCGTGAGACACCCAGGAGTGCAGGTGGGAGTGGCGTTGTAGGTTTCACCAATGTTTGAGCAGGCAGAGCGACATTCCGAA
>JAHJTF010000032.1 GCA_018830045.1 Patescibacteria group bacterium
ATTATACGGTATTACTAAATTTCCACCCTCACTGTATTGGGAAGAAGCCGCTCTAGGATATGATGCCTTCTCTATTCTCAGAACAGGCAAAGATCATCACGGTAATCCTTTTCCCATTGTAGCCTTTGAGTCTTTTGGAGACTGGAAACCCTCTTTATATTTCTACGCCATCGTGCCTTTTATCAAACTGCTGGGTCTAACAGAACTCGCCGTGAGACTACCAGCAGCTCTTAGCGGCATCGTCATCGTCATCGGCATAGGACTTTTAGCGAGACAGTTTGCAAAAGAAAAGAAAGATAAAGATACCCTGCAAATAATTACTATGGGAGTAACAGCAATTTCCCCTTGGGCTATTGTGTTTTCTAGAGCTGGGTGGGAAGTTAATCTAGCCACTACCCTAATTCTCTGGGGAGTGGTGTTATTTATGAAAGGATTAAATAAAGAAAAAAAACAACTCTGGTGGCTCTTGAGTGGGGCAATCCTATTAAGCTTATCCATGTATGCCTATCATGCAGCTCGAATAGTCGCTCCATTACTAGGCCTGGGTTTAGCTATTATTTGGATTAAAACTCATCAAAAAAACTGGACTCAATTGTTAATTCCAGCTGTAGCTTCATTAATCTTAGTTGCTCCAATCCTTTTATCACTCGGAAGGTCTCAAACTACTCAGCGCTTTGCGGAAACGAGTATTTTTTCCAATATCCAAGTCATTCAAGAAAGTAATCTCAGAAGAGAGCGAACGGGAAATAGCTTACTTGGTAGAGCTGTATATCATCGCTATGTCTTATTTGGTAAAGAAATTTTAACTAACTTTTTTGATCATTTTCAGGGAGATTTCTTATTCATCTCAGGCGATATAAACCCTCGCCACTCAATTGGGTTCATAGGAACTTTTTATCATCTAGAGGCAGTATTTTTATTACTAGGCTTTTATGCTTTATTTAATCGTAAAATTAAGTATCGTTGGTTTCTTTTATGGTGGTTGGTGATTGGAATTCTCCCTGCGGCATTAACTAGAACCACCCCGCATGCTTTACGCATTCTCCCTACGCTACCAGTGTGGATGATTTTAATTGGTTTGGGTATTAGTGAATGCTTGAATTTGACCAAGAAATATAAAAAAATCTTGGGCGTGATAATTTTGCTAGTTTATTTAGGTGAATTGGTGATATTTTGGCGTTTTTATTCTAAAATTTATCCCCATCTTTATGCTCAGGAATGGCAAGTGGGATATAAAGAAATGATCGCTGAAGTTGAAGCCAAGAGAATAGCTAATCCTGACCGAATTATTTATTTATCTAGAGAAAATGGTAGACCCGCCATGTATTACTGGTTTTATACACAGACAGATCCCAGAGAAGTTCAAGCTGTCAACGCAGTAGTTAAAAAAGATCAAGGCGAGTTTTTAGAGTTTAAGAATTTGAGATTTGTGAATGGAATAGACGAAAATTTTTATCTTGAATAGAAAAACTGATCCATTTCCCAATAATCTCGTGCATTAATTTTTAATATCACCACCATCATAGCAATTAATAATAAACCGCCCAATAATAAAATGCTTTTACTGGCTAATTTATCTTTTTTAATTAATGAAAATCCTAGCGGTAAAGCTCCAAGACCAATTATGCCTCTCATTACTAGGGCAGGAATTTGCGTGTATTGATGACTAACAGCCAGAGCTAAACGCATAGTGGGTAAAATTAGTAACCAACCTAACCAAACTAACCAATACATTTTTTGAGTAAAGATGTAATGCAGAAACCAAGCAGTTGCTAAAGCCAAAAGCGGATACAGCGGATAGTCATACCAAGCGTGAAAGGTTTGCTCTCCGGCTGTGGTGGCTATAAAAACTAACCAGAGGATAAAATAGATCTTCATCATCAGATATTTTTTAGGCTGAAGAAGAAATAGCCCCACCAGAGCAAATAAGCCCAAAATTATCCAGCCATCAAAAAAGAATTTTTCTACTACTGCCGGATGCAAAAATAATCTATTTGCCAGTGTGGCTAGTCCTAGATCCCTACCTGCCTGAGATAAATTAACTTCAAGAAATAACTGCCAGTTATACATTGCTCCATACAATAAATAGCTTAGTTCTCCTAAAATTAATCCTAACAAGCCACTTCTGGCTATCAGCTTTTTTCTCGTTTGCCACCCATAAAACAGAATTCCCAAAGGGATAATGATGCCTGAAAATTTAGTTAAAATGGCTGCGATTGAAACTAAAATTAAAAATAAGTTTTTGCGCTTTAATGATGATTTAGTTAAATAAATTGCCAATAACATCCAGGTTATTAATAAATTTTCGGCGACAACTAATCTGCTCCCAAAAACAAAAGTCGGCACGACTGCATAAATTAAAGCCGCTAAGTAGGCAATAGATTTTTCTTTAAAAATTTTTCTCGCTACTAAATAAACCAGCCATAAATTAAGAGTACCAATAAAAATTAAGGGGAAACGAATTAGCTTGATAGAAGGAGCTTGATCCCATGTAGTTTTGAGACTGTGAAAAAATCCAGGAAATAAACTAAATAATGGGGGATGATCTAGCGCTGGTCTAACTAACGGGGCTTGCGAGTCTCCCCTATCTTGATAGATGTAATTTTGATAGCCTCCAAAGTATGACCACGATGCGGGCTGGCCAGTTTGAATTAAACTCGCACCGAGCATTGCCCAGGCAGTTTCATCAGCAGTTTCGCCCATAATAGGAAATTGGGGATATTGATAAAGTCTTAAGCTAAATCCCAATAAAATAATTAATAAAATCACCCAATTTTTTTTCAAAGAAATACTCAGATTATGTACCACTTTTGTATTGTGACACAAAAATCTAATTGAGTAAAAAGTGATATGATTAGAGACATGGAAAAACGCTGTTATTGGCTCTGGTTTATCCTGATTTTATTTTTGGCATTTTTTCTCCGTTTTTATAAATTAGGACAAATTCCCACATCGTTATATTGGGATGAAACAGCCATTTTAGTTGATGCTAAAACGATCAGTCAAACCGGCCATGATATGCACGGCGGATCTTGGTTTCAAGTGCTATTTCCTTCTTATGGTGATTACAAACTTCCAGTTTATATTTGGTTAGCTGTACTTAGCGTGAAGTTTTTAGGAGTTGTGGAGCTGGCAGTGAGGTTGCCTAGCGCTTTGGCAGGACTGACAACTATTATATTAGCTGGTTTGATTGCCAAAGAATTATTTCCCCAATTTTCTCAAAAGAAAAAAGTTTTTTTACAGCTTTTGACCATGTTGGTAGTCACAGTTAGTCCTTGGTCAATCATGTTTTCGCGAGCTGCTTTTGAAGGTCATTTAGGGCAATTAATCTTAGCTTTATCAATTTGGGTGATTTTGAAAGCGAGAAATAAACCGTGGTTGATTTTACTTTCTCCGGTTTTAGGAGCTTTATCTACTTATACTTATTTCTCAATTAGGTTTGTGTGGCCAGTGGTATTTACAGCGGCGGTATTGTTAGTGTTAAAGAAAAAAGCCCTGAAATGGTTGCCTCTTGTTCTAATTATTTTTGGAGTTTTACTTATACCCATGATTAAATCGCCTCTTTACACAGCCAGCAATCAATTCCGCTATAGTGCTACTTCAGTTCTAAACGCCAATGATTATCCAGTTGAGTCTAATCAATATCGTCAACTGGCCGGGATGAGTTTGATAGATAGAGTTTTGTTTCATCGCTATTGGTTAATGGCTAGAGAATTATTGAAAAACTATGCAGATAATCTTTCGCTCAATTATCTATTTTTAATAGGTGATCCTAATTTACGTCATGGAACGGGCGAGCATGGGTTATTTTTGCTCATCTTTTTACCCATGCTATTACTTGGTCTGTTTGAATTGTTCAAAAAGCACCGCCCTGAGTTATTATTTTTAATCACTTGGTGGTTGATCGCTTTATTACCGGCATCTGTACCAGAAACCACTCCACACTCACTGCGCTCGCTTAATGCCTTAGTCCCGATTAGTCTAATTTTGAGTTTTGGCTTAATGAGCTTGATTAATAAGAAATCTAAAGTTATTAATTTCCTCACCATTTTACTTATTGGAGCTAGTGTTTTTGAGTTTGGCTATCACTACTTTACTCAATATGGTGCTGATTCAGCCTATGACTGGCAAGATGGGTACAAACAAATGGCCTTAGAAATTAATCAAGCACTTCCTCACGTGGCCGATGTCTACATTGATGAGTTCGATGACCGATTTTACTTATGGCTTTTAGCATACGGTGACTGGACTGCTTGGGAAATTCAAGCTATGCCAAAGGTAAATTATCAAGTCAAAGAAATTGGAAAAATCACTTTTCATGAATTTCATTGGTATAAAATTGAGACATTAGATAGAAAAATTGTAGTCGTAGGATTAAAAGATAGCATTAATCAGGGGCTAAGCAAGTATCACATTAAACCAGTCTGGGAAAAAGAAATCTCTCAGGCTAATGGCACAACCCCGTTCAAAGTAGTGATGATTGATAGACTGGAATAATGAAAAAATTATTAATTTTTATCTCACTTTTCTTAGTTAGTTTTCTGATTAGAGCTTATCTTGTGGGGCAAATACCCGGCATTTTGAATCGAGATGAGGCGGCATTAGCCTACAATGCTTATTTACTCAATGAAACTGGAAAAGATGAATGGGGTAAATCCTGGCCTCTAAGCCTTGAATCATTTGGTGACTACAAATTATCAGGTTATGTTTATGCACTGGTGGGTTTATTTAAAATTTTACCTTTGAATGATTGGGTAGTCAGACTGCCCTCGTTATTAGCGGGTTCCATTTTAGTGATTCTTGGCTTCTTTTTTGCTAAGGTAGTTAAATTTAGGGAGTCTTGGGCAAGACTTTTTGCCATCTTGCTCGCTACCGCACCGGTATTTATTTTTTATTCACGGATGGCTTTTGAGGCTAACCTAGCCTTAAGTTTATTTGTTTTTTCTTTAACGCTGTTATTGGCCCAGGTCAAAAATAATAACCGTGTCGCAATTGATTTATTGGCCCTACTACTAGCTTTATTTTCAGTTTTTACTTACAACGCCCCGTTGCTATTGCTCCCCTTTATCTTGCCAATTATTATCTGGCTCCGAGGCTATAAAAAGTGGGAAAAATGGCTTTTGCCAGTAGCGGGTTTAGTATTAGTCATCGGGATTGCTGGATCGCAATTACTATCTTTATCTAGCCAAAAAAGCGGCATTACTATTTTCCAAGACGAAACTGTGTGGATTGATTCAATCAAGTATCGTCTCCAATTTAATGGAGTTTGGCAGACTGTTTTGGGCAATAAATATGTTTATTATTCTTACTTAATTACTCAAAATTATGTCAAAAGTTTTTCATCACAATTTTTAGTTAATGCTCAAGGTGGACATCCCTGGCATTCATTGCCTAATTATGGACACCTATCAACCGTCATTTATTTCTTTGGGATTATTGGGGTTTTGGCTGTGATTTATGAATTACTCTTGGCCATTAAAGCTCACAAGTTTGCCAATAAAATTAGGCTTCGCGCCAGCTTGTTATATTTACTCTTAATATCTTTAATCCCATCAGTGATTACGGTTGATGCACCCCATGCGACCCGGAGTTTATTATTTTTCTTTTTGTTTAATCTTTTTACTCTTATCGGGCTTAAAACTACCTATCATTTGATTAGGGATCATACGCGGATTAGAAAAAATGCTTTGTTTATTGCTTTTAGTATCTTATTAACTATCTCTAGCTCTAAATACTTACAAGCTTACTTGGTCAATTATCCCCATCAACAACAGGCACTCAAACCAGGATTTGATTTGATCATTAATCAAGTTGATGGCCAGTATTCCAATCAGCCCATTGCAGTAATTGATGAAGAAGGCTACCAATATATTTTGTTAGCTTGGTATTTAAAAGTTCCGCCCCAGCAGTTCTTTGATACCGTAATTCGCCAACTACCTGATAAAATAGGCTTTAGATATGGACAGCAAGTGGGCAGATACCACTTTATCGCTCGTGTAGCTGATCGGAATGAGCAAGAAAAAACTGTAATTAAATGGAATGAAGTAACAGCAAATTGGGAAATTTTGGAGTTTTAAGATGATCTCAGTTGTTCTAGCAACCCACAACGAACAACTAAACATCAAACGATGTTTAGAGGCAGTTAAAGCTTGGGCTGACGAAATCATTGTGGTGGATGGGAATTCCACAGATGACACTAGAGAAATTGCTCAAGAATTAGGTGCAAAAGTAATTAATACTACCAATAAGCTTAATTTTCATATTAATAAACAACTGGCCATGGATCAAGCAAAGGGAGATGTGGTATTACAACTAGATGCGGACGAAGTTATCGATGAGGAACTCGCTGGATTTATTCGTAAAATTCACACCCAAATTCTGAAACGGAAATCACATCAAGATGTACCAGTTGCCTGGTGGCTGAAGCGTAAAAACTTATTTATGGGGCATTTTTTCACTAAAACCGGCCAGTATCCTGACCCAGTGATTCGCCTTTATGTGAATGGTCATGCCAAGCTGCCGCAGAAAGATGTCCATGAGCAGATGGAGGTTGATGGCAAAATAGGTTGGGCTGAAGGCCATTTAATTCACTATGCCAATCCTAGCTTTACTGATTATATGCGTAAATGGAATGCCTATACCTCGTTTCAGGCACAAAAACTTTTTGAAAGTAAAACATCAATTAATTTTACTAACTCATTTAGATACCTAATTTGGCTACCAAAAAAAACATTCTTTTTACTTTTCATCAGACATAAAGGCTTTGTAGATAAAGTTCCTGGATTTGTTTTTTCCCTCATGAGTGGCTTATATCACTCGATGTCTTATCTGAAGTTGTGGGAGCTTTACCAACAACAATCGGCGCATCAACCAACAACAAAATGAAAATTCTAATTGACACCTCTCCACTTGATACAGGACACGCCATTAGAGGTATCGGCACTTACACTAGGTTTTTAGCACAGTACTTAGAGCAAGTACCAGACATTGAGGTGGTGCGATCAGGTACCCAAGAAGCTGAAAGCTTTAAACCAGATTTAATCCACTATCCTTATTTTGATTTGTTTTTCTCCACCCTCCCTCTTGTGAGAAAACACCCCACTGTAGTGACTGTTCATGATGTGATTCCGCTCAAATTTCCCGATCAATATCAACCGGGATTAAAAGGCAAGGCTAGATTTCTTAAACAAAAATCAGCCCTGAAAACTGTACAGGCAGTGATTACAGACTCGCAATCTTCAAAAATAGACATCAATCAACACTTGGGTATCGGCTTGGATAAGATTCACTTGGTTTATCTAGCTGCTAATCCTGATTTAAAAAGAGCTGACGAAAAAGAAATCCGCCGAGTAAGACGTAAGTATAAACTTCCAACTCAATATGTCCTTTACGTGGGAGATATTAACTACAATAAAAATATTCCTCAATTAATTAAAGCAGTCCGCTATTTACCCCCACAGGTTAAATTGGTTTGCGTGGGGAAAAGTTTTATTCTCCAAGATATCCCCGAATGGCAGTGGATTGAGACCCAGTTAGCCTTGAGTGATGTAGAACAAAAAGTGAAGTTTCTACCTAACGTGCCGGGCAGAGCCACTCGAGATTTATCTGCCATCTATAGTGCGTGCTTATGTTACGTCCAGCCTTCTTTATATGAAGGCTTTGGCTTGCCGGTTTTAGAAGCCATGCAGTGCCAAACTCCGGTCGTTTCAACCCAAACTTCTTCATTAATGGAGGTGGGTGGTGATGAGGCTATCTATGTAGAGCCAGACGCGCAGTCTCTTGCGCAGGGAGTTAATCAAGTTTTGGGCTGGAATAAAACACAACGTCAAGCCAAAGCCAAAGCGGTATTAAACTGGAGTCAAAATTTTAATTGGCCTAAAACTGTGGCTGAAACAATTAAAATTTATCATCAAGTCTTAAATGATTAAAAAACTTTTTGCTTTCCCCATCGCCATCATCCTCGCCCTTATCATCATTAAACCCTACTATCATGCCGGTTTTCCTTATACTCATGATGGGGAGAATCATTTAGCCAGATTTGCCAACTATAAAATTGCAGTTAGAGAAGGGCAAATTCCTCCACGTTTTGCTCCAAACCTGATGAATCACTATGGATATCCAGTTTTTAACTACAACTATCCTTTAGCTAATATTTTATCTCTCCCGTTTTCTTTTTTAAAAATTAATTATGAAGTCACGTTTAAAATTTTAGCGGGAATACTTGTGTTATTGGGGCTTGTTGGTGTTTATCACTGGCTAGATAGACTGCAGATGCCTTTCAAGGCCATGATGTTTGGCACAACTGTCTATGCGCTGTCGCCGTATTTATGGTCAACAATTTTATACCGAGGCAACATCGGCGAGATCATGGCTTGGGGACTGTTCCCCTGGCTGTTTTATTTTGTCGAGTCACTGCGAAGTTACAACAACATCTCTTATAAATTTAAAAGCCTGATCATCGCGGCCTTCTTACTCTCGCATAATGTGGCTGTTTTATTTGGTATTCCATTGGTTCTACTCTATGCCTTTTTAAGATATAAATTTGATCGTATCTTTTGGATAAGATTAGCCACAGCCCTTGGGTTTGGTATAGCTCTCACTTTATGGTTTTGGTTACCGGCAGTGACAGAAAAAAATCTAGTGACTGTAGGAGAAGTAGGTTTGGTGAGTAGTTTTACTAGTCACTTTCCAACATTAAAACAACTAATTGTTAGCCCTTTATCTTTTGGTTTCTCCCAACCTGGAAGTATTGATTCTCTGTCGTTTTCATTGGGGTTGATTCAAATCGTGTTACTCCTTATCTCCAGTATAATGATTTTTAAAGCCTTGATCTCTAAAGCCTTGCGGCAACGAAAGACTCTTAATAATTCTTTAAGACTTCTCTCGATATTAGTAGCTAGCTGTTTATGGCTAGTAATTTTTCAACTCAAGCTCACTAAGCCAATTTGGGAATTAATTCCCTTGGTGTCGTTTATTCAATTCCCTTGGAGATTAAGTTTGTTTCTAGGTGTATTTTGGGCAGGAATAGGGGCATTAATTTGGACTTTAGTCAAAACTAATCTGAAACTTGTCTTAATCGGACTGCTCATCATTCAATTTATATCTTATCTCAAGGCTAAACCCGTAGATTACTTTCACCGGACTAATGTTGACTATGATGCTTTTAGCCAAAGTACGACTACAAAAAATGAGAATTTACCCAAAAGTTTCACTTATCTAGAAATTGCCGATTGGCAGCCACGTCCAGTAGTTCTCACGGGTGATGTGCAGGTCAAAGTTGACTACTGGACGGGATCAGATAGACAGTACACCATCATCGCTCATACTCCGGCAGTTATCGTTGAGCCCACCATGTATTTTGCTGGCTGGCAGACAGTTGCAGATTTTAATGGAGAACAAAAACAACTCACCTATGTTGATAATGAACAAATTCAGGGTAGGATTGGATATGAGTTAGAAGCAGTGGGTACCTATGAGCTCAGGTCAGAATTTACCCAAAGAACCTGGCCAAGGATGGTGGGCAATGCGGTGAGTGTGGTGAGTATAGTGTGTTTTATTTCAGTTTTACTGCTAAAATCAAGTAAAAGTAGAATAGCTATATGAAAATTATTGTGACGGGTGGAGCTGGTTTTTTAGGCAGACATTTAGTGCGGGCCCTAGTCAGTGAGGGTCATGCACTTAAAATCATTGACCTTAACCCCAACCCAGAATTTGCCACCATCATCGCCGATGTGCGCGATACTCAAAAAATGCAGGAATTAATCAAAGATGCGGACATAGTGTTTCATCTTGCCTCACTGATTGAAGCGGGTGAATCTGTAGAAAAACCTGATAAATATATAGATTATAATATCAATGGTACCCTGAGTGTTCTCGAAGCAATGCGTTTAAATGGCCTAAAAACGTTGGTTTTTTCATCAAGCGCAGCTATTTACGGTGAGCCCACTCAAGTTCCCATCAAAGAAGACGATCGGACTATTCCCATTAATCCCTACGGAATGACAAAGCTCGCTATGGAAGGATTACTGCGTTCTTACGTAGAAGCGCATGGTTTTTCTGGGGTGGCTTTGCGTTATTTTAATTTATACGGCCCGGAAGAACATCATCAACCAGAAACTCATGCCATTCCAAGATTTATTGAACAAATTTATCAGGGAGAAGAAGTCACAGTGTGGGGCAATGGTGAACATCAACGGGACTATGTCTATATTAGTGACGTGGTGGAGGCTCACCTTAAGGCATTAGAGCTAATTACAAAGGAACCACAAAAGTACCACTACATGAATTTATCTACAGAAAAGCCCAACTCTGTAATGGAAGTCATTCAAGTGATTGAGGAAGCGATGAATAAAAAAGCTCAAATTAAGCATCATGATTCTAGACCGGGAGATCCACTTAAACTCTATGCAGATGCTTCAAAGGCTAGAGAAGTCCTTAATTGGCAAAGTAAGACTGATTTAACTACTGGACTTAAACAAACTGTGGAGTATTTTGTTAAATTCTGGCAGAACTCCTAATCCCTGAGTATGATTAAAGCCGTAAAAAAACTTATTTCCTCAGAAGGATTGCAAAAATCAGTTTTTCTAGTTACAGCAAGTCTCAGTGCTACGTTCATCTCCGCAATTGCTTTAATTATTTTTTCTCGTCTTCTGGGCCCAGAAAAATTTGGGGAGTTTAGTGTTGGAGTGGCAATTATTTTTATTTTACTCAAACTGACTGATCTTGGATCAACTCAAGCATTACTGCGCTTTATTCCTACTCAAAAAACTCAAGATGAAAAAAGCAAACTATTTTTTCAATTATCACTTTGGCGCGGTAAATTGGCTTTAGGAGTAATTCTGATCGCCACCATAGTAGGAATTTTTGCCCTTAAACTAGGCTACTCCATTAATCCCCAGATACTATTTGGCGCTATATTCATTACCCTAATTTTAGTAGTTTATGAGCATCTTAATTTTTTCCTTCTCTCGCTTGGTTTAATCGCTCAGGCAGCCTTAATGAATGGCGCTCAAGCTCTAACTAAACTTTTAGCAGCCATAGTTTTGACTCTCATACATCTTTCAACCACCATAAGTAGTTTTGTGCTGTATAGCTTAGCACCCTTGCTCGGAGTAATCTCTGGGATTATTTATCTCCCCAAATGGCTCAATAATTTTTCACTTAACAGCACCAAACTTTCTCCAGCCGTTACTAAGTTTATTTCTCACTCTGCGGTGGGGGTAATTGCGGCCGGAGTGATTGAAAATATTAGTGTGATTCAGCTTAATGGAATGATGAATTCCTATGAAACTGGGATCTTTGGAGGAGTTTCAAGAATTTCTTTATTTGTGGTTTTAGGAGGGAGTTATTTATCCCAAGTTTTGTTTCCAAGGGTTACTCAATATACTGATCATCAAACTCAAAAAAAATACTTACTCAAATCTCTCCTCTTCATTGGGTTAGTTGGGATAGGATTTCTAGTTTACTGGCCACTAAATAAATTTGCCCTACAATTGACTCTGGGCGCAGAGTATCTATCAGGAGCAAAAGCTTTATTAATCTTAATGGGAGCAGCGTTAGCTTATGCGGCCACTATTCCCCTCACAGCCTTATTCTATGCTGGTGATAAGTATTGGTATTTTTCTTTTTCGGGTATTGTGCAAATTTTACTCGTCATTCTCGGTAATTTAATTGCTGTCCCCAAATGGGGCCTACTAGGTGCAGCAGGAGTGTTGCTTTTAACCAGAGGAGTGATACTTGTTTTGACTGGAGTTTTAGCCTTCCGTGATGTATTCTTATACGGTAACTATATGAAAGGAATTAATAAATGAAAGCCATTATTGCTGCAGGTGGTAAAGGCACAAGACTTTATCCTTTAACCTATACCTCCAATAAACACATGTTGCCCATTGCTAATAAAGCCTTACTGCTTTATCCCTTTGAAGATATTGTGTCGGTGGGGATTAAGGAGATTGGGATTATTGTAAATGAAACAAGACCTAGTATTGAGAAATTAATTGGTGATGGCTCTAATTGGGGAGCTAGGGTGACCTATATTGACCAACCAATTGCGATGGGATTAGCACATGTAGTTAAGATCTCTGAGAAGTTTATTAATGGTGATTCATTTGTCTATCACTTGGGAGATAATATCTTTACCCAAGGCATTAAGAGACCCTACTCTAAGTTTGTAAAGAGTAAATCTGATGCTATGTTAACTATGATTGAGCATCAGGAGAACTATCGTTTGGGTGTTCCTTTCTTTGATGAGGATGGGAAGCTAATTAGAGTGGTAGAAAAGCCAGAGAATCCACCCAATAGATTTGGTATTCCTGGACTATATATGTTTGGGCCTAAGGTTTTTGAGGCTTTTAAAGGTAAGGATCAGATTAAACCCTCAGCTAGGGGAGAGTTAGAAATTGTGGATCTCTATAACTACATGATTAAGAAGGGTTATAAAGTCGAAGTCGCTGAGCTAGAAGGTGAGTGGAGAGATCCGGGTAAGTTTGATGATTCTTTAGAGACTAATAAACTCATCATGGATTTAAATAAAAGAACGGAAATTAATGGCAAAGTAGATAAGGATTCTAAGTTAGCTGATGGAGTGGTGCTAGGTAAAGGCTCTACAGTCACTAATAGCCAAATTTTGGGTCCAGTTATCATTGGTGATAATGTGGAGATTAGAAACTCTTACATTGGCCCCTATACAGCCATTGGAGACAGCTGTGAAATAGTTAATGCTAAGATTGAGTACAGTATTCTGCTTCCAGATGTGCATCTAGTTGATGTAAGGGGGAAGATTCAAGCCTCGATGATAGGGAGTCATACGGAGATTAGACAAACTAAGGAAAGAGTACCTGTTTACAGCTTTATGGTAGCTGATCACTGTAGGATTGATTTGCCGTTTTAAAAAATTATTAGAGCTTAATATTTAACCCAAAGGCTATGATCTCTACAAAGATAACGAGTAGTTCTTTGGGGATAATGTAGAGGGATTTCCAGCCATAGGCTTGATGTGTAGCCCTGAGGTATCCAGAGAGGTTTCTTAATCTTTCAACAAAGATAACCAAGAAGTTGCTGAAAAAGACTTGTAGAGTCCAGTGCTTCATTATTAAATACACCCAGTTACGTAGATCCATTTTTTGTTTAAAGTTACCCATTTTACTACTAGTAGTCATGTGGTTATGGATAACTGTAATATCCTGAGCGATACCAAATTTATGACCAGCTTTTTTGAGTCTAATAAATAAGTCTACATCTTCTAAATAGGCAAAGAAGCGCTCGTCAAAGCCTCCTAGAGACTTAAAAACGTCTGTTTTGATTAGTAAACAAGCAGCAGTGATGCCATCGAGGTTTTTAAATTCAAGATCGTAGTTAAGTTTTATTTTACCCAGAGGCAAGAGTGTGTAACCCAAATTTTCTATATCTCCTGATGGTTTTTGTAAAATTGGGGATATTGCAGACCAATGATTTTTTTTAGCAACTGTAATTAATTGATCAATGATGGATTTATCAATGAACTCTATATCATCGTTGAGAATTAGCATCCAAGGGGTATTAACTTTCTTAGAGCCTAAATTAATGGCAGCAGCGAAGCCAAGATTGTGGGGTTGGGGGAGATGAAGAACTTCTTTATAATCAAAAATTTTCCTTTTAGCATCAGAAGGATTGTTATCGATAATAATAGTTGAGCAGTGATGATTGACCAACCACTGACTCAGTTTAATAACGCCACTAAAATTAAAAAGAGTAGGAATTAAAATAGTAATTTGATTTTTCATCTATTAATCTTGTAACATTGAAAAATGAGTTTTCCGATAACCCTTGGAATAAAATTCATCTTTTACTAATTTCGTCATTTCAAAATTACTGTAAATTGAATTTGTATAATGTTTTTTATAAATTTTGTTTTTAAAATTATCTGCTATTTCTTTAATTCCAGTTTCGAAATTTATTTTAGCTCTGAAACCCAGAGTGTTTTAAATTTTATCAAAAGAAACTCTATAATTCCTTGGGTCATCAATATCATTATTTATAGATATTTTTATTTTTTTACCTTTTTTATCTAATCCAACTTCCTTGGCTACTAATTCGGCTAAAGCCCCAATGGTAATATTCAAATCATCATCACCTACATTAAGAATCTGCCTACTTACTTTTTCTGTTGGTGCCTCAATTACTTTAACAATAGCATTTGCTATATCTGATACGTGGATAAGTGGTCGCCACTGATTGCTTCCAAGAACCGTAATTTGACCATTATTGTATGCTTGAGCAGTAAAAAGATTAGTAACTAAATCAAATCGAGGTCTTCTAGAATGCCCAAAAACAGTAGCGAATCTTAAGATTGTGGGGTGGAATTCATCGCTTTGTGTTTGCAAAATTTCATTTTCGGAATCTATTTTTGTTTTTGCATATAAAGAAACGGGATTCAAATCGCTAATTTCGTTAACTTCTTTTTCTGAAGCACCATAGACACTACAACTAGAAGCAAAAATAAATCTGGGTATACGTAGTGCCTTAACTGACTCAATAAGCATTCGAGTGGAAACAATATTAAAATGCTGAGTTAATTTACTATCTATAGAGCTTGCCGGATCGCCAACAAGGCCAGCTAAATGAATCACAGCTCTTGTATCTCTTAATGCCAGGGTTAGGGCGTAAAGGTCACTGATATCTCCCTCAATAATTTCCAAATTATGATTATTTTTTAAATCAGCCAAAACTTCTTTTCCATAAATAAATTTGTCAAAAACCCTAACTTTATAATTTTTCTTAAGAAGTTGTTCAACTAAATGCGAACCAATGTAACCACCTCCACCAACAACTAGAATTGGTAATTTATCATTCATGATGGTAGCAATATATTTTCCTTCCCTGTTATAAGTTGGATAATTAAAGAACACTCTTGGCAAAATCGCCAAAAGCAATACAAAAATTGAAGATAAAATCATTAATGGAGAAACTGTATTAAAAATTAATAAATAAATAACAAAGCATAAGGCTACAGAGGAAGTTAACGAAATAGCTTTTAAGACTGTTGAAGAAGTTTTGAGTTTTCCATATATACCGTGAAAATAATTTAGGCTAACAAATAGCAGTGGATAAAAGATTAAAAAAATCCAAGAAATAAAAATATTTAAATTGAAAATAAAAAAGATCAAGTAAATAGATATTATCGAAAAAGTTGAAATGAACAAATCATAAGCAATCCTTGCCCTAACTGGATTGAGGGCTATTCTTTTGACTAGGTTTTTAAATTTAATCATTTTTTAATTCTATATCAAACTAGCCTTAAATGCATATTTAAAATAATCTAAAAAAATTTTAGGAGTATAGCTAAAACTAGTTTTTGTATTAATTCTAGAAGTTAAAGTATTTGAAATTTCCTTAACTCTAGCACCTTTTTTCTTTAAATAATAAAGCTCTTCTAATATAATAGAAAAGTTATTTTCTTCAAATTTAATATCTTTAATTAGTTCTAAACGTACCATTCGAAATCCATTAGTACAATCTTTTATGCCCATTCCAAATAAAAAAGATGCAATCAAATTTCCTGTCTTGGAGATAATTTTACGATAAAAAGGAACTCCAATCATTTTTCCTCCTCTAATATAACGTGAGGCCTTAACACAATCATAACCACTTTCCATAAGTTTAACGAATTGAGGCAAAAATGATGGATTGTTGGTTAGATCAGAATCCATGAAAACACAAAACTTAAATCCTCTAAAGGATGCCTCTTTTATTCCTGATTGCAATCCAGCTCCATAACCTTGATTAAATTTATGATTTAGAACAATTAAATATTTTTTATACATTTTCGCTAGGCTAGATAATATTTGGCTTGTTCTATCTGTACTTCCGTCATTAATAATAATTAATTGACAAGACACCGACAATTTTTTTATTTCAGAAATAACGGATTCAACACAGATCTTTGCCCCCAACTCTTCATTAAACATTGGAATGATGATTGCTAATGATGTTTCTAAATCTTTAAAGGCCATCTTCACGATAAGATCTTTCTAGAGATAGATGATAATTTTTTGGTAAATGACCATTTATTTTATTATTTTTAATTCTTTTAAATAAGTCTAAGGCAATTCTTTGTGAAGTTTTTCCATCTCCCAAATTATGTTTCCATGAAGAGCCATGTAAACTCTCAAGCTTTGATAGAATTAGTTTTATGGGATATTTTGACAATTTAGAGGGATCAAACTTAACACTAGATTTGGCATCATAAACCTGTGGTCTTTCAGTTGACCGCCTCATTTGCACTGATGGGATTTGTAAAACG
>JAHJTF010000033.1 GCA_018830045.1 Patescibacteria group bacterium
CAATTAAATATCATACCGCCACCCATTTACTGCATGCGGCACTACGAAAAATTTTAGGCAATCATGTTGGACAAAAAGGTTCCAACATTACAGCAGAAAGACTTCGTTTTGATTTTTCCCATCCTCAGGCTTTAACTTTGGAGGAGATCAATCAAGTAGAAACTCAGATTAATACTTGGATAGAGGCTGATTTACCAGTTACCAAACAAACTATGAATAAACAGGCTGCCTTAGATGCGGGAGCAATTGCTTTCTTTATAGAAAAATATCCCGATGAAGTTACTATCTATACTATTGGCCAAAAGTCAGACAGTGATTGGATTTCTAAAGAGTTCTGCGGTGGACCGCATGTAGATAAAACCAGCAAAATTAACCTAGTGAAGCTGTCCAAAGAACAATCTTGTGGAGCCGGAGTCCGTCGAGTTTACGTTAAATTTGAGTAAAAATAGTACTTTTCTTACCCTAGTTGAGGTATAGTATAGACGCATGCTGCCTAAAGTTTTTAAACATAAAAAACCGCTTAATAAGCTTTATTTAGCGATTTTAATTTCAGATTCTTCTATCCAAGTTGCTTTTTGGCAGGTCGGTAGTGATGGGGCGACTATTCTTAAGAAATCCACCAAAAGATCATATCGAGGCCAAAACCAGGCACTAGAGGAAGTAGATAGGGCTCTTCAGGAATTAGGTAAACAGTCAGAGGATGTTAATGAAGTGGTTTTTGGTTTTCAACCCACCTGGGCTGAAAATCAGGGCGTAGCTACTGTGAAAAAACCATTTTTAAAAGCTATCACCCAAGAGTTAGATTTAGATGCAGTTGGTTTTGTTATTACCTCCGAGGCACTGGCTCTTCAATTGACGGTTAATAATCCTCGTCTTTGTGCCCTTTTAATTGAGTTTAGCCAGCATGAGCTATATTTAAGTTTAATTGATCAGGGGAAGCTGGTGAGCACTAAGTTTGTTGGCCGGTCTGATCAAACTATCGCTGACATGACAGAAGCACTAGCTCGGCTTAATGTTCATTTAGAGGCAGAGGCTAAGTTTCCATCTAAAATGTTGCTCAGTTCGCTAGAATTGAGTCAGGCGGAGTTGATGGAGCAACAGCAGTTATTATTGGAGCACGATTGGGTCAATTCACATCCTTTTGTTCATTCACCTACGGTTGAAATCCTTGATTCTGATTTAGCTATAGATGCAGTGGTTAAACAAGGTGGAGTTTCCATAACTGGAGTAGAAGATAGTAAACCCGAACCAACTCAGGCCACTAGTTTTGGAGTGAAAGTTAAGCTCTCTGATTTACAGGCGCCAAAATTTAGGACCCCAGAACCCCCTCCATCTAATCAACTTCACGAAGATAAGCCGGATAAGTTACAATCAGGGATTAAAATGAAAATGTTTAGTTGGTTTGGTCATCATAAATTATTTGCCATTGGTGGTTTTATCTCCGGATTATTGGCTTTAGGAATCATTAGTTGGGTTTGGTTAAGCACTAGCGTTTGGGTTCAAGTGATTTTAGATTTAAAAACCCAAACTATTTCCAGTGAAGCCGTCGTGACCCTGGATCCAAACACGGCAAGCTCAGATATTGAAAAATTAATTTTGTCGGCCAATACTGTAAAAAAACAAGTTTCAGGTAGTTGGACCAAGGAAACCACTGGCACAAAGCTAGTGGGTGATAAAGCCATTGGCAAAGTAATTTTATATAATAAAACTGACGGTGTAAAAACCTTTGATAAAGGCACAAAATTAGCAAAGGGAAGCTTGGTATTTACTTTAGACGAAGAAGTTATAGTAGCTTCTGCTAGCACTAGGGAAATATCCGGTGGCAAAGAGGTCAATTATGGTCAGGCTGAAGCCAAAGTTACTGCCGCTACTATTGGATCAGATTCTAATTTAGCCAAAGAAACAGAATTGCAGATAGCTAGTTTTGATCCCGGAACTTACTTGGCCACAGCTCTAGAATCTTTTGCTGGTGGCTCAAGCCGTGAGGTTAGAGTTGTTTCTGCAAGTGACAGAGAAGAGCTTTTAGAAAAGTTAACTAAAGAATTGCTTACCAAAGCCAATCAAGCGATGCAGGATGAAGTTGTAAATGGTACCTATTTGGTCCAGACCAATGTGACTCAGATTGACAAAAAAACATTCACGGCTGAGATTGGAAATGAAGTTGGCTCAGTGACCCTAGATCTAGAGTTAACTGTCCAAGCCCTATCTTATGAAACTCAGAATCTAAAACCACTAGCTCAAAGCGTGTTGGAGGCAAAGATTCCTCAAGGCTACACCCTAGCTAATAGTGATCCACAAATTTTATCAGCCCCAGATCAAGAGGCGAGTAAGTCGGGAGCCGTGACCTTAGTAGTTAATATAACTTCGCAGGCCAAACCAGATTTAGACCTGGATAACCTAAAACTGACTATTGCTGGTAAAAGCATCACCCAAGCCAAGCGAATTCTGATTGCAAATGATGCGATCAACTCGGTTGAAGTGAAGTCAATACCTGGAATTGCGATTAGATTCTATCCCCGCATACCCAAAGATCCTGCTAAGATAGAAATACAGTGACATCATCAAGCCAAATTTCATCAAGACAATTGGTGGATCTGTATCGCAAAGCAATTGCGAAGAATTTGTCTTTAGACAAACTAGAAAAAAAAATTTCCAAAAAAATTGACAAACTGCGGGTGAGTAAAAAACTAGAAAACAAAAAAGAGCAGGTAAGGGTAGATCAAATTCGGAGTCGTCTACCCAAGGTAGTGCGTTTTGGGGCGTTGATTTTACCAATCATATTTATTGGCGTGGGTTTATTTTTTTTAGGCAATGCTTTGATGCCGCTTGTTGCGTATTACACTTTGACTTTGCCTAAATTAAGTCAAAATCGACTCATCGCGCCTATTCCTCGCGAAGCAGTATTGGATATTACTCCGATGGTCATTGCTCAAACAGAATCAAGCTCATCCGTACTTGGCTCTAGTTCCGTAACAGGAACCGGACCAGTTATCTTAGATACAGAGTTAGATTACACCAATCTTTCCAATTGGTTTAAAGATGATCGTAGTCAAATTTTGCGCAAGATTCAAAACCAAACTATGTATACTTTGGCCATCCCTAAGCTAAAGATTGAGAATGCTCAAGTCAAAATTGGCGGGACTGATCTAGAACAAAGTTTGATTGTGTATCCCGGCACGGCCTTGCCTGGAGATGTTGGCGCGCCAGTGATTTTTGGGCATTCCGTGCTCAGACAGTTTTTTAATCCAAGTGAGAAAAATCCCCGGCGTTATAACTCAATTTTTAGTTATATCATGACTTTAGAAGCCGGAGATGAAGTATTAATAACTCATGATGGCGCTTTGTATAAATACATAGTTAGAGAAAAATCTGAGGTTAAGCCTGAGGATACTTATATTTTGGCTCAGCAGTATGACAGTAGGCGTTTAAAGCTTGTCACCTGTGTACCTGAGGGTACATATTTGCGCAGGGGTGTGATCACAGCCGAGCTGGTGACACATTAATTATTAAGATGAAAAAAATATTAGCTATTGATTACGGGACAAAGCGAATTGGATTGGCCATCAGCCAGGCGAACCTAGCTGAGCCATTGGCAATTTTAAGCAATAATGAGATTATTTTTGGGAAATTAATGCAGATAATTCAGGAAGAGAAAATTGAGCTTATTTTGGTTGGTATGTCAGAAAACCAAATGGCAGATAAGACTAAAAAATTTGCGCTTGAGCTCAAAGAACAAACCGCCATCCCAATTCAATTCATTGATGAAACCCTAAGTTCTAAACGAGTGCATCAAAAACTAGCTAGTTCTCATATGAAACTCAAAAAACGCCAACAGCCAATCGATCACTATGCGGCGGCGGAAATGCTGCAAGAATGGTTGGAAATAAATCAATAAATGCTATACTTTTTGCCATGTCGTTAAAAAGATACTTTTTTATTATCCCAATCGCCAGTTTCGTTTTTGGAGTTGGTGTTTTGATCTATGTTTATTCTCTTTTTCAACCAGTGGGTTCAAGTGAAGCCGGCACTACTAGGTTTGTTATCCCCAAAGGCCAAGCTGCGAGTATGATTGCGAGCCGACTTCAAGACGAAGGCTTGATTAAAAGTTCTTTGGTGTTTCGTTTTGTTGTGAAACAACAAGGTTTCCAAGACAGACTCCAAGCTGGATCTTTTCAACTCTCACCCGCCATGAGCTTGATTGCAATTGCCAACCAGCTTACTTTGGGCACCAATGATATTTGGGTAACATTACCAGAGGGTTGGCGCAGAGAAGAGATTGCCGCCAGCTTTAGTAGTAATGATTTTCCTGCTTTTGATTCTAAAGAATTTTTAAATTTTACTTTGAGTCAGGAGGGTCGGCTTTTCCCTGACACCTATCTTTTTGCTAGAGAATCAACAGCCGAGACAATTTATAAGGTGTTAAGTAATAATTTCCAGAAGAAAGTAGTGACTGGTTTGGCAGAAAAAATCAATAATTCTCCATATGATTTCCAAGAGGCATTGATCATGGCTTCAGTTGTAGAACGGGAAGCCAGAGGATACGAAGAAATGAGACATGTGGCTGGAATCCTGTGGAGAAGAATTGAGATGGGGATGGCGCTGCAGGCAGATGCTACTTTGCAGTACATCAAGGGTTATAACCCTCAACTCCAATCTTGGTGGGAACCCCCTTCGACTTTGGATAAAAAAATTATCTCACCTTTTAATACCTACTTAAACTCAGGTTTACCACCAAGACCAATTGCCAATCCAGGATTAGAGGCAATTAAGGCTACCCTTGATCCCTTAAAAACCAATGACCTCTTCTATTTACACGACAGATCGGGTGGTATACACTATGCAGAGACTTTGGAAAAACATAACGCAAATGTACAGCAGTACTTGCGATAGTTGTTTGTTATTGATATAATCCCTCAGTTCCCTTAGCAATTAAAGATTTACTCGGGATTCTTTTGTTTATTAAATACATAAAATCAAGCTCACCGACAGTATAGAGAGCACGAGCCACGTGGTCTCTTTTTGTTGTGGTTATTACTCGGTGAGATTTTTTAACTTAAAAACCACAACTAGCATAGATAGTGAGTATAAAAATAGTCAGGAGTTTCAATGCCACGTCAGCCACGAATTCAATGGGGAAAAAAACGAAAAATTTTACCAAAACTTGATTTAATTGAGCTCCAGAGCAAGAGCTACCAAGAGTTTTTAGACACAGGCTTGCGTGAATCTTTAGATGAAATAAACGGGGAAAATGGCATTGAAGATTTTACAGGCAAAAACTGGGTGCTAAAGTTTGGTAATTATCGCTTTGGTGAGCCCAAATATACTCCTACAGAAGCCAAGAATAAGGCAGTTACCTATGACATTCCCCTTTATGTAGAAGCAACTTTGACTAATAAAAGAACTGGAGATACCCAAACCCAAGAAGTTTTCTTAGCTGATATACCCAAGATGACTAAGGTGGGAACTTTTATCATCAATGGAATTGAGCGAGCGGTAGTGACTCAATTAGTGAGATCACCTGGAGTTTTCTTTTCTGGGGACAAAGATATTAGTGGCCAAATTCTATACAAAGCTGAGCTGCGACCATTGCGCGGTTCTTGGCTAGAGGTAGCCGTAGGCAAACGTGATGTGATTTCAGTGAAGATTGATCGTCGGCGTAAGATGCCAGTTACAGTACTGCTTCGGGCGATGGGCTATAGCAGTGATGAAGAAATATTAGAGCTATTTAGAGACGAAATTGGATATGACGAACATGATTTAATCAATAACTCAATTATTAAGGATACCACTAAAACTGAGGAGGAAGCTTTAATTGAGCTTTACGAAAAAATGCGGCCCGGCGAGCCAGCAGTTTTAGATACTGCTCGAGATTATTTATTCCAATTATTTTTTGATGCCAGGAGATATGATCTGGGAGAAGTGGGTCGCTACAAACTTAATAGTCGTTTAAAACAAGAGGTCAAAGAAGATGTCGCTGTATTAACAAAAGAAGATGTAATTTCTACAGTTAAATACCTAATTGGTTTGCAAAATGATCGTGGCAAGATAGATGATATTGATCATCTTAGTAATCGTCGTGTGAGACGAGTCGGGGAGCTGGTTCAGGGCAATGCAGTGCGCATTGGTCTAATTAGACTAGAGCGTTCAATTAGAGAGAAAATGTCTTTAACTAAAACTGATGAAACTTTAACTCCAGCTGCCTTAGTTAACGCTCGGCCTTTAATTGCTACTATTTCTGAATTTTTCCGTCGCAATCGTTTGTCCACGATTTTAGATCAAACTAATCCTCTGGCCGAAATTGATAACTTACGACGCTTATCAGTTATGGGTAGTGGTGGAGTCACTCGCGAGCGTGCTTCGTTTTCTATGCGTGATATCAACACCTCTCAATATTCTCGGATAGATCCAGTTAGATCTCCTGAGGGTCCCAATATTGGCTTGGTGACTTATTTAGCTCTTTACGCTCGGGTTAACAAGTTTGGATTTTTAGAAGCTCCATTTCTCAAAGTTAAGGAACATCGAAATAAGATGAAGATCACCGATGAAATTGTGTACATGAATGCTGATGTGGAAGAAGAGCACCGTGTTACTCATGCTGGCGTTGAAATCGATGACGATGGCTATATTACTCAAGAATGGGTGCCAATGCGTTTTATGAATAATTTTATTGAAGGCTCAGTAAAAGAAGTTGAGTATATTGACGTTGTCCCTGCTCAAGTAATTGGGACTTCAGCTTCCCTGATTCCTTTTATTGCTCATGACGAAGCTAACCGTGCTTTGATGGGAACTCACATGCAGTGTCAGGCAGTTCCGCTAGTTAAGACGGAAGCTCCCATAGTTGGTACTGGCATGGAAGAGATAGTTGCTTGTGCCATGGGAAGAACAGTCAGGGCTTGGCACGGCGGAGAAGTTGAATATGTAGATGGCAATCAAGTTATTATTAATATTAATAAAAAAGAATTAGTTGGAATTAATAAAGAAGATTATTCTCACATTGAAGAAGTTGATTTCAAAAATGGTAAGGAAATTTATCACTTAACTAAATTTGAGCGTACTTCGCAAAGCACATCTTATTCTCAGCGAGCAATAGTGAAAATTGGAGATGAAATTTCAAAGGGAGAAATCATTATTGATGGTCCTGCTTCGCAAAATGGCGAACTAGCTTTGGGCGCCAACTTATTAATTGCTTATAGTTCTTTTGAGGGTCTAGGCTACGAAGATGCGATTGTCATTTCTGATCGATTAGTAAGAGAAGATGTCTTGACCTCAATTCATATTAGCGAGCATCGTGCTCGAGTGATGGATACAAAATTAGGGCCTGAGGAATTAACAAATGATATTCCCAATGTTTCAGAGAACTATCTTGCCAACTTAACCGATGATGGAATTGTGCGGATTGGAAGTGCTGTTTCCTCTGGAGATATTTTAGTGGGTAAGATTGCTCCCAAAGGAGAAACAGAACTTTCTCCAGAAGAAAGATTGCTTCGAGCAATATTTGGTGAGAAATCGCGAGAAGTACGTGATACTTCGCTCAGGTTGCCACATGGAACCACCGGAACAGTCATTGATGTTTCTGTTTTAGACAGAGAAAAAGGAGATGAGCTTGATCCCGGTACGTTACAAGAAGTAATTGTCAAAGTGGCTGAAACTAGAAAAATTACCGTTGGGGACAAGTTAGCCGGCCGTCATGGTAATAAAGGCGTAATTTCAAAGATTATTCCCCAGGCTGATATGCCTCACCTTGAAGACGGGACAGCGATTGATATTATCATTTCTCCCCTATCAGTTTTAGCTCGTATGAATATGGGTCAGCTCTTGGAAGCTAATTTAGGTTGGGCAGCTAAAACTTTAGGACAAAATGTAGCTATTCCTGTTTTTGAACAAATAGATGAAGAAAAGATTTGGGATGCCTTAGAAAAAGCTGGCTTGCCTCGTTCTGGCAAAGTTCAGCTTTATGATGGTCGCAGCGGCGAAAAATTTAGAGAATCAACTGTGGTAGGAATTGGCTATATCCTCAAACTAGCTCACATGGTAGAAGATAAGGTTCATGCTAGATCAACAGGACCATACTCTCTAGTGACCCAACAACCTTTGGGCGGCAAAGCCCAGATGGGTGGTCAGAGAATGGGAGAAATGGAGGTTTGGGCACTAGAAGCACATCGCGCTGCTCATACACTCCAGGAAATGTTAACTATTAAATCTGATGATGTTAAAGGTCGTGGTCGAGCCTTTGAAGCCATGGTTAAGGGAGAAGAAATCCCTGCGCCAACCGTGCCTGAGTCATTCAAAGTTCTAGTGAGAGAACTAAACTCTTTGGGCCTGGATATAATTCCACATGAAGTAAAAGAGAGAGTAGAACTAGAAAAACCAAAAGAAGCTAGCGCTCAACCGAGTGAAAATCAAACTAATGACACTGCTAATGACACTGCCGATCAATCAGATGAGGTAGAGCCAGATGGCGATCAATCATTAACTACAGACAACGAGGATAAGGAGTAAACCATGCAAGATTCTTTACAAAACATTGTTGATTTTTCCGCCCTAGAAATTAGGATTGCTAATCCTGATACCATTTTATCTTGGTCTCATGGAGAAATTAAGAAACCTGAAACAATCAACTATCGTTCTTTAAAAGCAGAAAAAGATGGCCTATTTGATGAAAAAATTTTTGGTCCAATTAAAGACTTCGAATGTTATTGCGGCAAATATAAAAGAGCAAGGTACAAAGGAATCATTTGTGATAAATGTGGAGTTGAGGTTACTCACTCTCGTGTTAGACGGGAGAGAATGGGCCATATTAATTTAGCAGCTCCTGTGGCTCATATTTGGTATTTTAAAGGCGCTCCTTCCAAGCTTTCTCTACTATTGGATATCTCACCTAAGAGTTTGTCTTCTATTATTTATTTTGCTCAATATGTAGTTTTAGAGGTAGATAACACAAAGAAGGCTGGGAATTTAGAACAGCTTAGTGTTGCCCTTTCAGAGTCGCAAGATAAGCTCAGAGACAAGACTAAGCTAGCAATCGAAGAAACCAGAGATTTTTTAACTGCACAAAAAAAGAAATTAAAAGAAAAAGTTTCTAATAAGGAAACATTAGAGCTTAAAATTCAGGAAGCTGAGCTCAAAGCCAAACAGCAAGTTGCTAACCTCAAATCTCAATTAGATGAACAACTAGAGCAAACTGCAGAAATCTATTCGACTATTACTAAAATGATTAAAAAGATCAAAAAAGGTACGATCCTAAGCGAAGATGAGTACATTAAGATAATGGATTATGATGCCGCTTCTCATTTGCGTGTAGGAATGGGAGCTGAGAGTATCTTGGAGTTAGTTAAAGAACTTGATTTAGATGAGCTGGTTGAACAACTGCGTGAGGATTGCGAGATAACTAAAGGGGCACGAAAAGTTAAGATCATTAAGCGCTTGCGAGTGGTTGAGGGACTGCGCAAGGCAGAGATCAATGCGGCTTGGATGTTTTTGACCGTATTGCCAGTCATTCCTCCTGATTTGCGACCAATGGTTCAATTGTCAGGTGGACGTTTTGCAACCTCTGACTTAAATGATTTGTATCGGCGTGTTATCAATCGTAATAATCGACTTAAACACCTCATTGATTTAGGCGCTCCAGATATTATTTTACGTAATGAAAAACGGATGTTGCAAGAAGCGGTTGATTCTTTAATTGATCAAAGCAATACCAAGCGCCGCCGCCGTCAACGTCAACTGCGCTCTTTATCCGACATGCTTAAGGGTAAGCAGGGTCGTTTTCGTCGTAATTTACTTGGCAAACGAGTTGATTATTCCGGTAGGAGTGTGATTGTGGTTGGTCCGGAGTTGAGACTTAATCAATGTGGTCTACCTAAAGATATGGCGTTAGAAATGTATAAACCTTATGTACTGCGAGAATTAATTCTTAATGGCATAGCGCCTAATGTAAAGAGTGCACGCCACCTTATTGATCGCCGTGAACCTGAAGTCTATGACGTCTTAGAAAGAGTGACGGAAAACCATCCCGTAATTTTAAATCGTGCACCCACCTTGCATAAGTTGGGAATGCAGGCATTCTTCCCAATTTTAGTAGAGGGGAAAGCAATTCGTCTTCATCCTTGTGTTTGCGCTGGATATAACGCTGATTTTGATGGTGACCAGATGGCAGTTCACTTGCCGCTTACCAAAGAAGCTCAGCAGGAGCAGTTAGATTTATTAATGTCTACGCAAAATCTACTTAAGCCTGCTAATAGTGAGCCAGTTACCGTGCCCAATAAAGAAATGGCCATGGGAGTGTATTACCACACCATCATGAATGAAAAACTTGAAGATTATCCAAGTATTTTTGCCAATATCGATGAGGCTCAGCATGTTCATCAGATAGGGTTGATTGACCTCCAACAACCGATTAAAGTAAGGCTGGTGATTGATGGCAAATCAGAAATAGTCCGTACCACCGTGGGTCGGATTGAGTTTAATGAGTTATTATCAGCCCAATTCTCATTTATTAATGAAGCAGTTACCGCTAAAAAAATTAAAGAACTGGTCACTCAAGCCATTGAAACTCAACCTCGAGAACAGATCACTCACTTAATTGATAATATTAAAGATATTGGTTTTGAAGCGGCTACTCTATCTGGGATTTCTGTTTCTGTGGCTGACTGTGAAATGATTGGGGAAAAAGATCTCATCATTGAAGAAGCTAACAAGAAAGTTGAAAAAATTCAAGAAAACTATCAGGAAGGCCTGATTACTAATGATGAGCGTAAAAAATTAACTTACACAGTTTGGATGGATACAACCGAAGAAGTAGCTAACAAAACTTGGAATTCTTATGATGAGAGAAACGCTGTGAAAGTTATCATTGATTCTGGTGGCACTCGTGCCTCTAAAGATCAGGTTAAACAATTAGCTGCGATGAGAGGTCTAGTGGTTGATCCTTTAGGAAATATTGTGGAAATGCCGACTAAGTCTAACTTCCGCCAGGGATTGTCAATTTTTGAGTACGTAACTTCAGCGCGAGGATCAAGAAAAGGTTTAACTGACTCGGCACTTAAAACCGCTGATGCCGGTTATCTAACTAGAAGGTTAGTTGACGTGGCTCATGATGTGATTATTCGTCAGGAAGATTGTGGAACAAAAGAAGGACTCGAGATTACTAAGGATACTCGTAAAAATAGTTTTACTGATCGAATCACCGGGCGCATTGCTATAAAGGATATTAAGGCAGGGGCCAAAATAATAGCTAAGGCCGGAGAAGTAATTACTCAACAACTGGCTGAAAATATTAGTGCTACAGCAAAAATTCAATCAGTTTTAGTCAGGTCTCCTTTAACCTGTGAGGCTACTAAGGGCTTATGTGCCAATTGTTATGGTTGGGATTTCGCCACTCGTAAATTAGTCGAAATTGGGGTTCCAGTGGGAGTAGTGGCCGCCCAATCTATTGGTGAGCCAGGTACTCAGCTAACCATGCGAGTCAAGCACTCAGGCGGAATTGTGGGTCTTGATGTTACTCAGGGTCTCCCTAGAGTAGAAGAAATTTTTGAGGCACGTAATCCTAAGAGTCAAGCTCTTGTGTCAGAATTAACTGGAAGAGTTAAAATTGACGAAGGTGAGGAAGAAATAGTAATTACCGTTGTTACCACCTCTGCTCCTAAAGAAGAAGTTAGCTATAAGGTCAATCTTAATACCACTTTGACAGTAGAGAACGGCGATTTGATTGCCGCTGGTGAGAAATTGACAGTTGGGAGTGTTAATCTTGGTGAATTGTTACAAATCAGAGGCTTGCTTTTTGCTCAACAGCACGTAGTTACACAAGTTCAATATGTATATGAATCACAGGGCATTACTATTCATGATAAACACTTTGAAACCATTGCTAGAAAGATGGGGGATAAGGTTAGGATCGAGAAACCAGGCGATACTGAATTCTTAACTGGCGAGGTAATTGAACGAAGTCAACTTATCGAGGGAAATGACGATATTATGGCCGCAGGCGGAGAACCAGCGAGCGCTAAAGTCATGCTGTTGGGAATTACTCGCAGCGCACTCTACACACATTCTTGGTTATCTGCAGCTTCGTTCCAGCATACTAAGAGTGTTTTAACCAATGCCGCTTGTGCAGGAGCAATCGATTACTTAGAGGGATTAAAGGAGAACGTTATTATTGGGCGATTAATTCCTACTTCACTAGAGAGAGCTCAGATAGATGTATAAATCAGTTTATGTTACAATCACACTCTCATGCCAACCATTAATCAATTGATCAGAAAAGGCCGAAAACAAAAAATCAAGAGAGTCAAATCCAGTGCTCTCAGGCGAAGTTTTAACATGCTTAAAAATAGTCCTGTGCGGACGACCAATCCTCAAAAAAGAGGAGTGTGCACGATTGTGAAAACAATGACGCCTAAGAAGCCTAACTCAGCGCTTCGTAAAGTGGCACGTGTACGGCTATCTAATAAGATTGAGGTGACGGCTTATATTCCCGGAGAAGGTCACAATCTAGCAGAACACAGTGTAGTTTTAGTTAGAGGTGGTCGGGTAAAAGATCTGCCTGGTGTGAAGTACCACATCATTCGCGGCGTTCATGATACCGGAGGTGTATCTGAACGCAAGAGTAGTCGCAGTAAGTATGGTGTTAAAAAGAATGCGAGCTGATAATTTATGAGAACTAAAAGCTTCCCTTCCAGAGATGTAAAACCAGACCTTAAGTATGGTTCAATTATAGTGACTAAGTTAATTAATAGAGCGATGAAAAATGGTAAAAAAACCATAGCTCAAAAGCAAGTTTATCAGACTCTAGAGATTATTAAAGAAAAAACTAAAAAAAATCCAGTAGAAGTACTGGAGGAAGTACTAGAAAAAGTAAGACCTCAAATTGAAGTCAGAAGTAGACGGGTCGGCGGTGCTTCATATCAAGTACCAGCCCCGGTTAGGCCTCGACGGGCTTCTACTTTAGCAATTCGTTGGTTAGTAACAGAAGCCAACAAGCGCCCTAATAAAGAATTCCATTCTTTTGCACAAAAATTAACTGCTGAAATCTTTGATGCTCTCAATGAGCATGGTGGCGCGATTAATCGTCGTGATAATAGCCACAAGATGGCTGATGCCAATAAAGCCTTTGCCCACTTCCGCTGGTAGTACATAAGAGGCGACCTGGCGTGGCTGTTAATGGCATACCATGAATTTGTAGTTAATTATTAAGACAAAAATAAAACTATGGCGACAATTAAGAATCAAGATAAAAAAATTCCTTTAGATAGGATTCGCAATATTGGGATCATTGCCCATATTGACGCAGGTAAAACCACCACTACTGAGAGAATTTTGTTCTATACCGGTCGAACTTATAAAATTGGTGAAGTTCATGAGGGCGAAGCCACTATGGACTGGATGGCTCAAGAGCAAGAGCGCGGAATTACCATTGTGTCTGCGGCTACTACTACTTTTTGGGAGCCTTATTTTGATTCACACTTACCTAAAAAAAGTTATCGGTTAAATATTATTGATACTCCCGGGCACGTTGATTTTACAGCTGAGGTCGAGCGGTCTTTGCGTGTTTTAGATGGTGGGGTGACAGTGCTGGATGCTTCTGAAGGTGTTCAGTCTCAATCAGAAACTGTTTGGCGTCAAGCTGATAAATATAATGTACCTCGAGTTTGTTTTGTCAATAAGATGGATAAACTTGGCGCTGATTTTTTTGATACTGTTACTGATATTAGAGATAAATTTGGAGTTAAGCCAGCTATTCTTAATTTTCCTATGGGAGCTGAAGATAAATTCCAAGGGGTAATTCAACTTTTGGATCGCAAAGCTTATTTTTGGGAAGACAGAGTGGCAGCTACTGAGCCAGAGGTGAGGGATATTCCAGAAGAGTATCAGGAGCAAGCGGAGAAATTGCGCGCACAGTTAGTTGAGGCTATCGCTGAAACCGATGAGGTGCTGATGGGGAAGTTTTTAATGGAAGAGGAAATCTCAGTTAACGAGTTAAAAGCAGCTCTCCGCAAGGCTGTGATTGCTTATAGATTAGTTCCAGTTATGGCTGGATCTTCGTTAAAAAATACTGGGGTGCAACCTTTGCTGGACGCAGTCATAGAGTACTTGCCTTCCCCAATGGACATTGAGCATATTACTGGAATTAATCCTAAAACTAATGAAGAAACGGAGCGCAAGCTAAAACCAGATCAACCATTTGCTGGTTTGGCTTTTAAAATTCAAACTGATCCCCATGTGGGACGCCTGACTTATGTACGAGTATATTCTGGAAAAATTGAATCAGGAACCTATATTTATAATTCTTCAATCGGCAAAAAAGAGCGCGCTGGTCGATTGTTGCTCATGCACGCTAATGATCGCGAAGAGATCGAGCGCGCGGAGGCTGGTGAAATAGTAGCCTTAATTGGTTTGAAAGATACCACCACAGGCGACACTTTATGTGATGAAAATAATTTGATTCAGTTAGAAAGAATTACTTTTGCCCAGCCCGTGATTTCATTGGCGATTGAGCCCAAAACTAAAGATGATCAAGAAAAAATGGGCTTGGCGCTCAATAAACTTTCTGACGAAGACCCAACTTTTAGTATTGAAGTTGATCATGAAACTGGTCAAACCATCATTGGTGGCATGGGTGAATTACATTTAGAAATTATTGTCGATCGAATGAAACGTGAGTTTAATGTTGGTGCTAATGTGGGTAAACCACAAGTTGCTTATAAAGAAACCATTACTAAGTCTGCGCAGGGTGAGGGTAAATATATTAAGCAAACTGGCGGTCGAGGGCAATATGGTCACTGTTTGATTAAAATTGAGCCTAAAGATCGCGGGACAGGTTATGAGTTTGTTAATGATATTACTGGTGGAACTATCCCTCGTGAATATATCAAGCCAATTGATAAGGGTATTCAAGAGAGTAATGAGCGTGGTTATCTAGCTAAATATCCAATCGTTGATTATCAAGCTACTGTTTATGACGGTTCATTCCATGAGGTTGATTCAAGTGAAATCGCTTTTAAGATGGCTGGTTCATTGGCACTACGGGATGCTTTGTCTAGAGCTGGGGTAGTTTTGCTAGAGCCGATCATGAAGGTTGAAGTGACCTCTCCTGAACAGTTTATGGGAGATGTGATTGGAGATCTTTCTAGTCGTCGTGGGCAAATTCAAGGCACCTCTCATCGTGGTAAAATGATCATTATTACTGGTATAGTCCCGTTGGCAGAGATGCAGGGTTATGTTACAATCTTGAGAAGCATGACTCAGGGTCGAGCCTCAAGTGTGTTATTGCCGAGCCATTATGAAACTGTGCCGGTAAATATCACTCAAGAAATTGTCGAAAAACAAATAAAATCAAGTTAATTATTAATATTAGTTAATAAAAATTTTTATTAAAGATAAAAGGAGAACTTATGTCAGATGATAAGAAATTCAAACGCGATAAGGTTCACGTTAACGTTGGTACTATTGGTCACGTTGATCATGGCAAGACTACTCTTACTGCGGCTATTACCCAAACCTTAGCTAAAAAAGTTCCAAGTCCACTTAATAAACCACTCCAATATCTTGATATTGATAACGCTCCAGAAGAAGCAGCTCGTGGTGTGACGATCAATATTTCACATATTGAGTATGAAACACAAAAACGCCACTATGCTCACATTGATGCTCCAGGGCACGCTGATTATATTAAGAATATGATTACTGGTGCGGCTCAAATGGATGGCGCAATCTTAGTGGTGGCAGCCAATGATGGCCCAATGCCTCAAACTAGAGAGCATATTCTTTTGGCCAAACAAGTTAATGTGCCAAATATTATTGTGGCTTTAAATAAAGTTGATATGGTGGATGACGCTGAGCTTTTGGATTTGGTTGAAATGGAAGTTAGAGAATTACTCACTAAGTATGGTTTCAATGGCGATAAGGTTCCAGTGTTACGCGTCAGTGCCTTAAAGGCTTTAGAAGGCGATGCTGCTGCTCAAGATCAAGTCATGGAGCTAATGAATGCAGTTGATGAGTATATTCCTAATCCAGTGCGTGATCTAGATAAAGACTTCCTCATGCCAGTTGAAGACGTCTTCTCTATCAAGGGTCGTGGTACAGTGGTAACTGGTCGTATTGCCACGGGCAAGATAAAAGTAGGTGAAGAAGTTGAGATAGTGGGTATTCGTGATACAAAAAAAAGCACTGTTACTGGCGTAGAAATGTTCAGAAAACTGCTTGATGATGGTCAGGCTGGCGATAACGTTGGTATCTTACTTCGTGGAATGGGTAAGGACGATGTTGAGCGTGGTCAAGTTCTGGCTAAGCCAGGCAGCACTACCCCCTATACTGATTTTGAGGCAGAAGTTTATATCTTAACTAAAGAAGAAGGTGGCCGTCATAAGCCGTTCTTCACTGGATATAGACCTCAGTTCTATATACGCACTACTGATGTGACTGGAGAGATTGCTCTTCCCGATGGTGTAGAGATGGTTATGCCTGGTGATAACGCCAAGATGACTGTCAAGCTAATTGTGCCAGTTGCGATGGAAGAAGGTTTGCGTTTTGCTATTCGCGAAGGTGGTCATACCATTGGTGCCGGAGCCATTACTAAAGTTTTGAAATAAGATTGATCAAAAATTATGTAAAGTCCCGCCTTGGCGGGACTTTTCATTTAGAAATTGCTCTGATACAATAATCGATTACTAAGAGAAACAAAACAAAACAGGTTCTGTACAACCAGATTAAGACCAGATATAATCACGCTTTGTTTTAATAAACAGGATACAACAAACATTAACAAATTATGGCAACAAGTTCTGATAAAAATGATGCCTACAAGATTAGAGTTAGACTAAAGTCTTACGATCATCGGGTTATAGATGAGGCTAGTCGTAAAATTCTAGAGACAGCTTTGTCAACCGGAGCCAAGGTTAAAGGTCCAGTACCTTTGCCGACTCACCGTAAATGGTTTACGGTTCTTACCTCGCCCCATACTGACAAAGATTCTCAAGAAAAATATATCATCAGAACTCATAAGCGGTTGATTGACATCATCAACCCAACGAGCAAAACTATCGACTCGTTAATGCATTTGGAGCTTCCTGCTGGGGTAGATATCCAGATCAAGATGTAACTAGAAGTTGAATAAACTTCCAAATGATACATAGAATGATAAAACAAAATTGTTTGACTAAAAAAATAAGGAATCATGTTAGACAGCATTTTTGCCACCAAGCTCAATATGACCCAGGCCTGGACCAAGCAAGGCAAGAGGTTGGCTGTGACTCGTTGCCAAGTAGACAGTAATTTAGTGATAGATCAAAAGTCTGATTTTGTCTTTGAAATTGGATATGGCAAAAAAAAGCTCAAAAACATGTCTAAACCACTCCGAAGCAAAATGCAAAAGAGTGGTTTTTTGATGGGCGTAACTAAACTTCAGGGCTTTTATCAACGCAATCTAAGTAACCAAAGTGAGACCAAAACCAACAACACCGACCAAATTAAGATCGGTGATCTCGTTAAAGTAGGCCAAGTATTGGCAGTTGGTGATGTGGTCAAAGTTCAAGGAATTACCAAGGGTCGTGGTTTTGCTGGAGTTATGAAGGCTCATGGTTTTAGTGGAGGGCCACGAACTCATGGCCAATCAGATCGTGAACGCGCTCCCGGTTCTATTGGTGCTGGGACTGACCCGGGTCGAATTTGGCTTGGGAAAAAAATGCCCGGACACTATGGTTGTGAAAATAAAACCATTAGAGGTTTAGTAGTACTTTATATTAATCAAGAGACAGGTGAGCTTTGGTTAAGTGGTCCAGTTCCAGGTCATCTTTCATCTATTGTGCGAATTACTAAAACTGGCCAAAAAAAAGAAATTGAGCTAGACAATGCCTCTTCTGGAATACTAATTGCAGAAAAAGCTCCGGAGCTTGAGCAGATTCAACCAATTGCAGAAGTTAAGCCTGAGGAAGAAATTAAATAATGAAACTAACTACTTACACTAAAACCGGCAATAAGAGTCAAACCGCAGTCACAGGTAGCGACGCCGTGTTTGCTGCAAAAGTTAACCAACCTTTGTTAGCTCAGGGAATTAGAGTGCATCTAGCCAATCAGCGTCAGGGCACAAGCAAGGTTAAGACTCGAAGCGAAGTAGCACGGACTAAAAAGAAGCTGTATCGTCAAAAAGGAACGGGCGGAGCTCGTCATGGTTCAAAAAACGCTCCCATCTTTGTTGGCGGCGGTGTAGCTCATGGTCCAACTGGAAATGCTAACTGGAAACTCAAAATGACTAGGAGTTTAAAAAATCAAGCTCTAATTAGTGCCTTAAGTGCCCAAAAAGATCAAATTATTGTCTGGGATGGGCTTAATGAACTTGAGGGTAAAACCAAATTAGCAGCAAAGCTGTTATATAAGATGGTTGATCAAAAAGATAAAACATTAGTAGTAGTAACCAAATTTAAGCCAGAAATGCTTCAAAGTCTTCGAAACATAGAAAATATTCTATTAACTAAAGTAGTACGTTTGAATATCTACGAAGTAGCTTTGGTTGACAAAATCATCATGACTAGCGAGGCAGTAAAAGAACTTGAAGATCGTTTAATAAAAAAAACTCAGGTTCAAAAAAAAGTTGCTAAAAAGGTAGTTGAGAAATGAATCCCCATATCTTAAAAAAACCAATTATTACAGAGAAGTCAATTCACCTGGCTAGTACTCAAAATGTCTATACTTTTGAAGTAGATAAATTAGCCAATAAACAACAAATTAAACAAGCCGTGGAAGAGCTGTATGAGGTGAAAGTTACGGGAGTTAATACCACAACTAAAAATGCTACTCTAAAAAAAACCGGCAAGCGCCGCTTATTCAAGAGAATTGAGAGAGTAAAAAGAGCCATGGTGGTCCTCAAAAAAGGTCAAACCATAGATTTATTTGATACTTATAAAGAATAAAACAATGTTAATAAAACGCAAGCCAACTACTAGCGGTACTAGACATCAGATCACCATTGATCGGTCAGATCTTTATAAAGGCGATCCTGAGAAATCGCTTCTTGCTAGTGGTCATAAAAAACGTCAAGGTCGCGGATTTAAAGGTCATATCACGGTGAGGCATCGCGGCGGTGGTGTTAAAAAAAGAATGCGAGTTATTGATTGGAAAAGAAACAAGCGCGATATTGCAGGCAGGGTAGAAAGAATTGAATATGATCCAATGCGCAGTGCCAACATCGCCTTAGTGATTTATCCCGATGGAGATAAGCGTTATGTTATTGCCCCAGATAGTCTTAAGGTAGGAAATCAAATTATGGCCGGAACCAAAGTTGAGGTCGAGGTTGGTAACGCCATGCCATTGCAAAATATACCGATCGGCATCCCCATTCATAATTTAGAGCTTACTCCTGGTAAGGGGGCTCAGGTAGTGAGAGGCGCTGGCACAGCAGCTTTTGTTCAATCTAAAGAGGGTAAATATGCGACGATTCAAATGCCGTCCAAAGAGCTGCGTTTGATTAACCTCAAGTGCTACGCTACAATTGGCCAGATCGGTAACCAAGATTGGAAAAATCGCAAACTTGGTAAAGCCGGACGCAAACGATTAATGGGGATTCGTCCTACAGTGAGAGGAACGGCTCAACATCCAGCTTCCCATCCTCATGGAGGTGGTGAGGGTAGATCTGGTGTGGGAATGAAGTATCCTAAGAGTCCCTGGGGCAAGCATGCTCTCGGTAAAAAAACTCGTAGTCGAAGAAAAAGTAATAAATTTATTATTCGGGATCGTAGAATAAAAGTATAAGGTAATAGAATAAAAAATATGGGAAGATCAAGTAAAAAAGGACCATATATTGACCCTAAGTTGATGACTAAGGTCATGAAACAAAAGCAATCAGGTCAAAAGACTCCAATTAAAACCTGGGCTAGAGACTGCACGATTGCTCCTGATTTTGTGGGTCACACTTTTATGGTTCATCAAGGTAAAGAATTCAAGGAAATTTTTTGCACTGAAGATATGGTGGGTCACAAGCTTGGAGAATTTGCAGGAACACGTAATTTCCGCGGTCACGGCAGAATGGTAAAGAGAACTGCTTCTAAAACTTAAGGACTATTTATGAAAATTACGGCTACACAAAAACAAGTTAGACAATCGCCTAGAAAAATGAGATTGGTAGCCAATCAAATTAAGGACCTGTCTTTAGAGCAAGCCATGAGACAGTTAGCAGTCATGGATCGAAGAGCTAGCTTGGCAATTTTAAAAGTGACTAAGCAAGTTATCGCAGTAGCGATGAATAATCACGCCCAAGCTTTTGAAAATTTAAAACTGCATAGTATCGAGATTACTCCCGGAGCAACTTATAAGCGCTTTCGGGCAGTGAGCCGCGGTAGGGCTCATAGCATTATGAAAAGGACCTCTCACATTAAAGTGGTTTTAGAAACCCTAGATCAGAAGGATAAGGAATTGGGTAGTAAAAAAGAAGTAGCTAAGCCTAAAACGGCAATAAAGAAAAAGAAATAATATGGGACAAAAAGTCAACCCCACTGGTTTTAGATTAGGTATCATTTTTGATTGGAAATCAAGATGGTATACCAATCAAGGTGATTACTCTAATAAAGTCATCGAAGACTATAAATTACGTCAATATTTGAAAGAAAAATTAGCCAACGCTGGTTTGGTTGAAATTGGAATTGAACGTAGTGTAAAAAAGATTAAAATAATTGTTTCTGTCTCTAGACCAGGTGTGGTAATTGGCAGAGGCGGCTCTAACCTCGAAGAAGTTCGTAAGGGTGTAGAAAAAATTTTAAATGTTTCAAAATTAAAAAAAGACAAAGTTCACATTGATATTCAGGTAAGTGAGGTCACTGAGCCCAATCTAAGCGCCAAACTAGTGGCAGAAAGAATTGCTCAGCAGTTAATTACTCGATATCCTCATCGTCGAGCTGTTAATCAAGCTTTAGAAAGAGTGATGCAGGCCAATGCTAAGGGAATTAAAATTCAGCTTTCTGGGAGAATTGGTGGAGCTGAAATTGGCCGTAGCGAAAAATATGGTCAAGGTAGTGTGCCAACACAAACTTTGCGAGCTAATATTGATTATTATCATGAAGCTGCCCGAACGAGATCTGGTTATGTGGGAATTAAAGTTTGGATTTATAAGGGGGAGAAAGAAATTTAATTTAGGGAAAAATCATGTTACAACCAAAAAGAAGCAAATTTCGCAAGCAATTCAGAGGAAAAATGAGAGGTAAGGCTCAGCGTGGTAATAAACTCTCATTCGGGGAGTTTGGGCTTAAAGCCATCGGTCGTGGGTGGGTTTCTGCTCGCCAAATCGAGGCTGCTCGTAAAAAAATCACCCATGTGACCAAAAGGAGCGGCAAATATTGGATCAGAATTTTTCCTGCTCAACCAATTACAAGTAAACCAGTTGGAGTTAAGATGGGTTCTGGAAAAGGAGACATACAAGGTTACGTGGTCACTGTCCTTCCAGGAAGAATTATGTTTGAATTAGGCGGTGTGCCAGCGGCAATGGCTAAAGAAGCTCTACGAAAAGCAGGCCATAAAATTTCTATTAAAACTAGCATTGTTGAAAAATAAAATGAAACGAAACGATATTAAAATACTACATGAAAAAACTAATGCCGAGCTTTTCAAACAGCTTGGTGAATTAGAAATGAAAATTGCTAAGGCTAAACTTGAATTGTCGGCCGGCAAGCTGGCAAATCTCAGATTACCTGGTAAATTAAGAGATGATATCGCTCGGATCAAAACTGTGTTGCGTGAGCAAGAACTATATAAGGAAAGTAAATAATGCCTAAAAAACAACTACAAGGAATCATTGTCTCTCTTGGCGCTACTGAAACCGCTAAGGTTAAAGTCGTTCGACAATGGCAACATCCTTTGTATAAAAAGAGCGTTAAGCGCAGTAAAAATTATATTTGTCATCACGATGGTATGAAACTAAAGTTGGGAGATATGGTCATAATTGAAGAATGCCGTCCAGTAAGTAAAACAAAACATTTTAGAATAATTGAAAAAATAAAGAAATAATATGATACAACTCAGATCAGTCTTACAAGTAGCTGATAATAGTGGCGCCAAATCTATCCGAGTAATTCAAGTGTATGGAGGATCAAAAAGGAAATTTGGATATGTTGGTGATATAGTGAGTGCTTCTGTGATTGCCGCTCAGCCTCAGGGTACAGTCAAAAAGGGAGAAGTAGTGCGAGCTGTTATTGTTAGAACTAGAAAAGAAAAACGTCGTGCTAGTGGTGAGTATGTGCGTTTTGATGATAATGCGGCAGTGATTATTAATTCTAGAACAAACCTTGATCCTATAGGGACTCGTGTTTTTGGTCCAGTCGCACGTGAAGTTAAAGAAAATGGCTGTCATAAAATTGCTAGTTTGAGCCAGGAGCTTTTATAACGCTTATGAAATTTAAAATTGGAGACAAAATACTAGTTACTGCAGGAAAAGATAAGGGTCAGCGGAGTGAAATTACTAAAATTTTACCTGGGGAAAATCAAGTCGTAGTTAAAGGGCTCAATCTTTATACTAAACATATTCGGCCCATCGGTGAGAGATCGGGCGATAGAGTGCGCAGAGAGAGACCTCTGTCTGTGGCCAAAATTGCAATCATAAATGATCAAGGCAAAGTAGACAGAATTGGTTACAAGATGGCTAAAGATGGAACCAAACAACGGGTTTTCAAGAAAACAAGTCAAGCAGTACCAGATCAAGAAAAGAAAAAGAAGTAAATTTAATAAGATGAATAGATTACGAGAAAAGTACCAGCAAAAAATAGCACCAATGCTTCAGAAAGAGCTTACGCTGAGTTCGCCTATGGCCGTTCCTCAAGTTAAAAAAGTGATTGTTAACATGGGGGTTACTCAGCCAGCAGAGCCCAAAGCTCGTTGGCAAATTATGGACAGCATCATTGATCAATTTAAGGTCATTACTGGTCAGAAGCCAAATATTAATTTAGCCCGCCAATCTGTGGCAGGTTTTAATCTGCGAGAAGGAGATCCTGTGGGAGCGATGGTGACTTTGAGAGGCCAGCGGATGTGGGAATTTCTTGATAAGCTGATCAACATTACTTTGCCTCGAGTGAAAGATTTCCAGGGTGTTTCGCGAGATGCTTTTGATGGGCAAGGAAATTATAATTTAGGCCTTGAAGAACAGATTGTGTTTCCAGAAATAAATTATGATAACATTGACCGAGTTCGTGGCCTGCAGATTACAATTGTTACCAATACTAAAGAAAATAATAAAGCCCTTAGACTATTAGAATTATTAGGCATGCCGTTTGCAAAGGAAAAATAATGGCTAAGACATCAAAGATTATTAAATCACTTAAACAAAGGGAAAAACGCACTAAGTATTCGCAGGAATACCTACAAATGGGTGAACATAAATTAAATCGTGTCTCGACTAGAGGCAAAAACCGGTGTAAAATTACGGGCCGTCCCCGTGGATACATGAGATATTTTGGCTTAAGTAGAATTACATTTCGTGAGCTGGCAAACAAAGGAGAATTGCCGGGAGTAGTAAAAGCGAGTAAATAATTATGACAACTGATTCGATCGCTGACATGTTAATTCGGATTAAAAATGCTCTCGCTGCAGGGCATAAAGAAGTGGTGATCCCCCATTCTAAACTTAAGGTGGCTATTGCTGGGATTTTAGTAAAAGAAAATTATGTTGAAAAAATGGAATCTATCGAAGTAAAATCACAAAATCAGATCAAATTAAAATTAAGATATGAAGGCTCTCTACCTGCTATTAGTGGAGTTCAAAGAGTTTCTAAACCAGGAAGAAGGCTTTACGCTCCTGTTAATCAGATTCCAGTTACTTTGGGCGGATACGGCATTACAGTGCTTAGCACTAGCCTGGGTGTTCTAACAGATAAAGAAGCTCGCCTTAAAAATATTGGAGGAGAAGTTATTTGTCAAATTTGGTAAAAACTATGTCAAAAATTGGCCGCACCCCCATTACTGTTCCCCAAGGAGTTACTGTTTTGATAAATAATCAGGAGGTTGTGGTTAAGGGTCCTCGGGGAGAGCTTAGTGTTAATATTTTACCAGGGATAAAAGTTACTTTGGAAAATGACCAAATTATAGTTACTAGAAATAACCATGAAAAGCAAAGTAAAGCTAATCATGGCTTAATTAGGAGTCTAATAAATAACTGCGTCATTGGGGTGACTGAGGGTTATAAAAAAACCTTAAAAATGATTGGGACTGGTTATCGTGTCCAACAAAAAGGCACGGGACTAAATCTCCAAGTTGGTTTTTCTCACGATGTAGAGTATCAAGCCCCTGAGGGAATTTCCTTTTCAGTTGAGGGCAATGACACAATTAATGTTTCTGGTATTAGCAAACAGCAAGTTGGCCAGGTAGCAGCTGAAATTCGTCAAATCAAGAAGCCAGAGCCATATAAAGGTAAGGGTATTCGCTATGAAGATGAAGTAGTTAAGCGCAAACAAGGGAAAACTGCCGTAGCTTAATTAGGATCATTATGCCAAAAATAAAACATAATTTATCAGCCAAAATGAAACGACAACTTAGAGTCAGATCTAAACTACATGGCACAGCCAAGTGCCCTAGATTAAATGTGTTTCGTTCTAATCAATATTTTTATCTACAAGCAATTGATGATGATAGGGGTTTGACTATAGTTGCAGTCAATGATGCGGGTAAAGAGAAAAAATTTAAAGGTACCAAAACAGAAAAAGCTCAACAAATTGCTCAAGATATTGCTACTCAACTTCAGGCTAAGAAGATTACACAGCTAGTTTTTGATCGCGGTCATTGTCGTTATCATGGATTAGTTAAGGCAGCTGCAGAAGTTTTAAGAGAAGCGGGTTTGAAATTATAAAGGAAAATATGAGAGATCACATTACAACAGACGCATTTGAAGAAAAAGTTATTCAGATATCAAGAGTCTCAAAGAAGACCAAGGGTGGGAACTCGATCGGTTTTTCAGTGGTGATGGTTGTGGGTGATAAAAAAGGCAAGATTGGAGTAGCTAAAGGCAAGGCTCCCGATGTAGTTTCGGCTATTAAAAAAGGCGTGAGAAAAGCTAAAAAGCGTATGATTCAGGTACCAATTAATGGCACAACTGTGCCTTTTAGAATTCGTGTTAAAAAAGGCGCTGCTGAACTTATACTCAAGCCAGCTCCCAGAGGTACTGGAGTAATTGCCGGAGGGCCAGTTAGAGCAGTGGTAGAAGCTGCGGGGATTAGAGATATCTCTAGTAAAATTCTGGGTACTAACAATAAAGCATCCAATGCCTATGCTACTTTTGAAGCATTACGACAAATTGCTAATTTAGTCAAAATTAAGGGGATTAAACTTAGATCAGTAGCGCAAGTTGAAAAGCAAGAGAAAGTTAAAGAAGTCAAACAGCAAGAGAACGCTAAGAAAAAAGTTGTTAAAAAAATCACCAAATCAACTACCACAAAAATCATCAAATCAACTACTAAAAAAACCAAAGCTAAATAACTATGTCACTCCTCAATAGTCTCATCCATATTGTTCACAGATCATCCAAAAGGGTTGGTCGTGGGTATGGATCAGGAAAAGGCGGCCATACCTCAGGTAGAGGTCAAAAGGGGCAGTTATCTCGTGAAGGTGGTCGTCGTCCTCTTTGGTTTGAAGGTGGACAACTGCCCCTTACCAAGCGCCTGCCAATGTTACGCGGTAAAGGTAGATTTAATGTGGTTAATCCTACAGCTGAAGTAACCCTGGGTGATATTGAAAAAATGAAAACTAAAATAATTAATTTAAAAACTCTTAAAGAAGAAAAGGTGATTGATCATCGCTTCAGAAAAGCTAAGGTGATTAATACGGGCAAGTTAACTCGTAAGGTAACAATAGAAATTCCTGTTTCAGTAAGCGGCAAACAAGCCATCGAAAACGCGGGTGGTTTGATTAAGTAATCTACGCTAACATTATTCATAATGCACAGTATCATTGATTTTGTGAGGCGGGTTTTTTCTATCCCGAAACTGCGAAACAAAATTTTGTTTACTTTAGGAATCTTTTTTGTTTTCAGATTTTTGGCTCATATTCCAGTTCCGGGAGCAGATGTGGAAAGATTGCAAAATATTTTTGCCTCTAATCAATTTTTAAGCTTTTTAAATATTTTTTCTGGTGGCACCTTAGCTAATTTTTCCATTATGGCGGTGGGGATTAATCCCTATATCACCGCTTCGATTGTGATGCAGTTAGCCAGTATGGTTTTCCCTGCACTTAAGGAAATGCAAAAAGAAGGCGAGTCAGGGAGAGAAAGGGTCAATCAATATACACGCTTATTTACTATCCCGCTAGCAGTGGTACAAAGTGTGTCGGTGATTGCTTTATTGAACTCACAGCAACTATTGGATACCAGTAACCCCCTATCACTCGTAGCTTTGGTCACTAGCTTGGTTGCTGGAGCGATGATTGTGATGTGGTTGGGAGAGTTAGTTTCAGAATATGGCTTGGGTAATGGTATATCAATGATTCTCTTGGGTGGAATTCTGAGTCAGTTTCCTATGGTTATTGCGCAAACCTTAACTACTACAAGTGTTCAACAATTTACTACTACTTTGACCTTGGGCTTAATGAGCCTAGCTGTTGTTGGAATAATTGTGTTTATGAATGAAGCAGTGCGAAAGATTAAGATTCAATATGCTCGCCGTACTAGAGGAAGTCGAGTTTATGGCGGGCAAACTACTCATTTGCCAATCAGGGTTAATATTGCCGGGGTGATGCCAATTATTTTTGGTATTTCTATTATGATGGTGCCGTCATTTATTAGTAGGTTTCTGGTCGTTAGTGGAAAAACAAAGTTAGTAGAGTTTGGCCAGTTGCTTGATACTTGGTTTAACCCAACCTCAGTAGTTTATATGACGATTTATTTTTTCATAGTTTTTGGTTTTACTTTTTTTTCAGCATTGCTATTTTTTAATGCGCAAGATATGTCTGAAGAACTCAAGAAAAGTGGAGCTTTTATTCCGGGAGTAAGGCCGGGAGGTCCAACTAAGAAATTTTTAGAGTTTGTAGTAACCAGAATTAGTTTGGTAGGTGCAATTTTTCTAGGCTCTATTGCCATCCTGCCTTCCTTCACTGAAATTTATAGTGGCGTTGGCAATTTAGCTATCGGCGGGACCAGCATCTTAATTGTAGTTTCAGTGATTTTAGAAACCTCAAAGCGGGTAGAGTCAATGCTAGTTGGTCAAAATTACGACCAATATATTTAACATCCCACATTTTCTCCTTGATTTGCCCATTAAATCTTGTATAGTATGACAGTTATGGGAAAACTTGAGGAACTTTATTTATGAAATTAATCATCATAGGTATTCAGGGCGCTGGAAAATCTACTCAAGGGAACTTATTATCTGAAAGGCTTGATGTTCCCTATTTATCTTCTGGGCATATTTTTCGACAAATGGCTAAAGAAAATAGATGGATCAAAGAAATTTTAGCCTCAGGGCGATTGGTGCCTGATAAAACTGTGTTGAAAATTATCGTTGAGTATCTAAAAAAACCTGAATATGGAAAAGGATATATTTTAGATGGTTTTCCAAGAACTGTCACTCAGGCTAAAGAGTTTCAAAATGGAGTAGAGAGAGTCATCTTTTTAGATGTAACAGATAAAGAGGCGCTATGGAGAATTTCTGGACGGACCAGCGAGCGTGACGACGAAACTCTCGCGGCTATTAGGAAAAGAATCGAGTTATTTCATCAAGAAACCAAGCCCGTGATTGATTATTATAAAAAACAAAAAAAGTTACTAGTGGTTAATGGGGAAAAAGACATTGAGAAAGTTTTCGCAGAAATTATACAAGGATTAAACATTTAAAATGGGAAAAGTACAAGATCACAAGCGAACTGCTAAAGCACGCCGCCAAATTGATGCTACCACTGAAAATGTTGATCATCCGGACCGAATGGAGATTGAGGGAGTTATTGAACAATGTCTTCCCAACACCATGTTTAGGGTCAGAGTTACTCAGGCTCCAGCAGAAAGTTTAAAGAGTAAAATTCTTCTTGGTACATTAGCTGGTAAAATGAGATTGTACAGAATTAGGGTTTTGCCCGGTGATGAAGTGAAGGGATATGTATCTAAATATGACCTCGGAAAATGTAAAATAACCTATAGATCAATAAAAACTCCTTTGCAGCAAAACTAGTCCTTTCTTAAACCTGAAGTTTGCGGTATATTTACGCCCTGTAAATCAAGATTGTACGATAATTATGAAAGTTAGCTCATCAATAAAAAAACGTTGCGCCAAATGTAAAATCATCAAGCGCAAGGGAGTCTTGAGAGTTAGCTGTAAGTCTGATCCTAGACACAAACAAAGACAGGGGTAAATCCAACAAATAGAAATTTATGCCACGCATAACCGGTTTTGATATACCAGATGAAAAAAAGATAGCTTTCTCCTTAAGATATATCTATGGGGTAGGTCCCAAGGTTTCTATTGATATTTTAGCCAATGCTAAGGTTGATCCTGAAAAAAGAGCCAAAGACCTTACTGCTGATGAAATTAATAGGATTGCTAAGCAACTAGAACGCCATACAGTTGCTGGACAACTGCGTCGTGTGGTGAGAGATAACATTGAACGCCTGAAAAGAGTTGGCAGTTATAGAGGCTTGCGCCATCGTCAGGGACTGCCTGTTAGAGGACAACGAACTAGAAGTAATGCTAGAACTGGTCGTGGCAAGAGAAAGACCGTTGGGGCGCTAAGTAAGGAAGTAGCAGCTAAACTAGAGGAATAATCTCAAAGTCAACGAATCTTAATTACTCATTATGTCAACTAATCTCCATAAACCTAGAAAAAAAATTTCTCAGATAGTTCCTAAGGGTAGAATGTATGTCACAGCTACTTTTAACAGCACTCTAGTCAGTATTACTGATAATAAAGGTAATGTACTTTGTTGGGCATCTACGGGAGAGTCTGGTTTTAGTGGTTCTCGTAAATCCACCCCTTACGCAGCCACTATTACGATTGAAAACGCGATCAACAAAGCTCGGGCGTTCGGGATGAACGAAATGGATCTATATATTAAAGGTCCTGGACCAGCCAGAGACGTAGCCCTAAGAGTCATTAGAGCCCAGCGAGTTAAACTCAGCATGATCGCTGATGTGACACCCCTGCCTCACAATGGGACTAAACCACGTAAAGCTAAACATAATAGATAAAAAATAAAACTATGGCAAGATACACTGGATCTAAAAATAAGCTAGCTCGAAAAGTCGGTGAAGATTTAGGCTTAAAAACCAACGCACTCAAAGTGGCTCGTCGGTTAATGGTTAGACCTGGACAGCACGGACACCGCGGTCGTCGCAAATTATCTGATTATGGAATCCAGTTGCAAGAGAAGCAAAAAGTTAAGTACATTTACGGTATTTTAGAAAAACAGCTACACAGTGTTTATAAGGAAGCTAGCAAGAATCCTACTGCGACCGGCTCAGCCCTGTTAGGCTTTTTAGAAAGAAGACTTGACAATGTGGTTTACCGCGTAGGTTGGGCTCCAACTAGATTTGCCGCTAGACAATTAGTATCTCATGGTCATATCCAGGTGAACGGCAAGAAGTTAAATGTTTCATCTTACCGAGTACAAGTAGATGATGTAATTAATATTAAAGATAAATCCACAAAAATTCCATTTGTGGCTGAGTTGCTTAAAGAATCAGAGACTACAGTTCCAGAGTGGCTTGAAAAAAAAGGGGCTGTAATAAAAATAAAGAGGATCCCAGCTAGAGAAGACGTCGCTGAGAGAATTGACGAACAGCTAGTAGTAGAGTATTACAGTCGTTAGATTTAATAAGAGTTAAAAGTATAAATTAATATAAAAAACCCTAGTTAACAGATTTCCCTACTATATGTGAGGGAGAGGGGAAACAAGGAGAAAAATATGAAAGATCTATCTACCTATCCGGTGATGAACTCTACCTTTAGTGTCAAGGAGGTGGAGGGCGATGCTAGCATTGCTACCATAGTTATTGAGCCATTGGAGCAAGGCTATGGCCACACAATTGGTAATGCCCTGCGCAGGGTTTTACTTTCTTCATTGCCAGGAAGTGCTATCACCATGGTGAAAATTGATGGCGTGGATCATCAATATACTACATTAGAAGGCATGACCGAGGATGTAGTAGAGTTAATTCTTAATCTTAAGCAAGTCAGAGTTAAATCAATGACCTCAGAAGAACAAGCCAAGATTTCTTTAGATGTTAAAGGACCTGGTGATATTACTGCGGCTAGCATAACCCCAGAATCGGGAGTAGAGATTATAAATCCGAATCAACATTTAGTTACCTTGGCCAAAGGCCAATCGTTAAAGTTTGAGGCCAGAGTAGAGTCAGGCATGGGTTACCAAACAGCTCAAGAAGCTAAAATTGAGTTAATTGGAGAGATTCCTGTAGATGCGTTGTTTTCTCCAGTAATCAAAGTTGCCTATCGGGTTGAGCAAACTCGCGTTGGTCGTCGAACAGATTACGACAAAATCGTGATGCAGATTCAGACTGATGGGACCATGAGTGCGCTAGAGACAGTTAAAGCTGCTGCCAGGATTTTACATCGCCAATTTCAACAGGTCTTTGATCCAGTCTTGCCTGAGCCAGTAGATGTTGGTCCAGAATTGACTCCAGAAGAAGCCGAAATTTTGAGATTGACTGTGGAAGAGCTAGATCTGCCCACTAGAATCGCCAATGCACTACGCAAAGGGGGATTTAAGACCGTGGCTGATCTACAAAATTCTCCTCGTTCAATTATTACTAAAGTGAAAAATTTGGGTGAAAAGAGTGTGGAGATAATTGACGAAGCTTTGGAGAAAAAAGGGATAAAACTAGGAGGTGGGCAGAATGAGGCATAGAGTTAAGAAATCTTTTTTTAACCGTGATACTAAACATCGTCAGGCAATGTTAAAAAATTGTCTGCGCAATTTAGTGGTATGGGGTGAAATTAAGACGACTCATGCCAAGGCTAAAGAGATCAAGCGTCTGTCTGATAAGATAATTGCTCAAGCCTTGACTAATTCAGTTATTTCTCGACACAAACTCCATCAAATTTTTGGCAAAAGGGATGTGGTTAATACTTTGATAGATAGGATTGCTCCAGCTTTTAAAGGACGAAAATCTGGATTTACCCGCATTGTGAAGATTGGCCGTCGTCGCGGAGATAATGCTGAGTTGGTTAAACTCGAACTCGTAAGTAAGCCAGAAAATCTTGGGTCATTAAAAAACCCCGTTGAGGTACAATCAGTTAAGGCCAAAAAAATAGTTGCTTCCAAAAAAGTTAAGTTAGTTGCCAAAAAATCAGCAGCCAATAAAGTCGTCAAAGAAACACCAGCAATCACTAAAAAAAAGGATAAGTAGCAACCATGCAAACTTACATGCAAAAAACTGCACAAGTAAAACGAAACTGGCATCTAGTGGATGTTGGCGGTCAGGTTTTAGGTCGAATCGCTACTCAAATTGCTCAAAAGCTGATTGGTAAGCATAAGGTTACCTATACTCCTCATATCGAAGCAGGAGATTTCGTGGTGGTGATCAATGCCAGTGATGTAGTCTTAACCAGAAATAAAGCTGATAAAAAAGTTTATACTCGACACTCTGGTTTTCCGGGAGGATTAAAAGAAATTCCATTTAAGATGATGCTAGCCCAGTATCCTGAAAAAGTCATTGAGCTAGCGGTAAAAAATATGCTGCCTAAAAATAAATTACGTCAACTCCGCATGAATCGACTCAAGGTTTATGCTGGAGACAAACATGCTTATGAAAGTCAACTAAACTATCAAGAGAGCGCTCTGGGAAAGAAATAATTTTTATGGCTAAAAAATTGTCAGATCAACCACAAAAAATTATTAAGATGGCTCGTCGCCAACAACAGCAGCATCAGCCTAGCCAAATTGAAGATAAGCCCAATTTTGATATTCCTTCGGGTAAATACTTTGAGGGTTTGGGTCGGCGCAAGATGGCCACGGCAAGAGTTAGGATTTATGAGGAGAAAAACGGTCAATGCGTGGTTAATGACCAACTTGCAAAGGATTACTTCTCAGGAATTTATAATGCGGTTAAGGTATATACCCAACCATTTGAATTAACTGGTACTCAGGAAAAATTTGCCGTGACGGTTAAAGTAGATGGATCTGGCATTAACTCTCAATTAGAAGCAATTGTCCACGGTTTGACTAGAGCTCTGGTTAAATATGATGAATCTTTTAAACCATTGCTCAAACAAGAAGGTTTGTTGACTCGTGATGCACGGATGAAGGAAACCAGAAAGCCAGGTCGGGGCGGCAAGGCCCGCCGTAAGCGCCAATCTCCAAAACGCTAACCTAAGAACTGGCACTACTGTACTTTTTTAAACTCCATTTCCATAATCGAAGGCTAAGTATAATTGATCCTAGGCCAATGGCAAATGCGACTCCGATACTATAAGTTGGTTTTAAGTTTAATAATACTTCTGAGGGAATAGTGATCATCATTCCTACAGGAATAATAAAGAATAAAATAGAACGCAGTGGTTCTAAGTAAACTGTGACCGGAAATCTAGCAAATTGTATCATGTCACGGTACATCCAGATAAAACCCTCGGTATCCTTAGTCAAAATTCCTGCTACTAAAACTAGAATATGTAGCGCGGCGGCGATCAGAAAGGCATTAATGAGTAAAAGAAAATACAGAGTCAATGAATTGATAGTTATATGGATATTTAATGTCGATGCAATATAAATACTTAAAATTGTGGTAGGGATAAGGAAAATAGTGTCATTAATATCAGGGTGATCAGTCAAAGCCTGAAACAAGGGGTTTATCGGTCTTAACAGCATAAAATCAAAGTTGCCGCGAATGATTCTGTCACGGAATAAATAAACTCCCCTGAAAAAAACTTGGGCTAAGACATCAATAAACTGATAAGTTAAAAAGAAGACTATTACTTGATCGGTTGTGTAGTTAGCAAATTGAGCCACTTGCTCTTTGATCAAAAATAAAAATAACAACGACATACTCAATTTAATCATTTTACCCATAAAGAACAACAAATGGGTAGCTCGATTGACAAGCAATTCTTGTATGGTGTTGCTGGCATTTAATCGCCAAACCTTGAAATAAGTTTTTATTTTTTTCATTTTATTGACCCATGGCAGTATAGTTTTTTAGTCCCTTTTGCCACACTAATTTAAAAATTAAAATTAAACCCACGGTCCAAGCAAGCATGGTCAGGGTAATAGGTAAAATTTGATTTGGTTGCAGCCTGCCTAATAATAATTGAATTTGGACATATGACATGTAAGGAAAGGGTGTTAAGTAAACTATTTTTTGAATAATATTTGGCAAGATATCTAAGGGATAAAGTTTGCCAGCAGTAAAATCAAGGAATATATAAAATAAAAATCTTGGCCCCCAAGAATCAGGACTCCAAAACCCAATTGAGCCAAACAGCAGATTAATAATGAAACAAATCAGAGCGGCCAATGCCACCCAAGCAATGAAAATTAATTCATAGCTTTGATTGGGGAAAATAAAACTGGGTTTAAAAATAAAATATAAGATTAAGCTTTCTAGAATGACAAAACCAAAGTTCAAAATTTTGTGGGCCAGATCTTGAAATCCCAATGAAAGAAAGACGTTAATCGGTTTAACTAGTTTGGTGCTCATACTTCCGGAGTAAATTTCTCCAGATAGAGCATTGAGAGAGGAGGATAAAATTATGTTATACAGGACTGTGACTAGAAAAATATAAGTAATCATTTCATCTTGCGCATAGCCAAAAGCCGTTTTTTGATTGGCAAAAACAACTGACCAAACACTCAGGGCCGTGAAGGATGATAAAAATTGCCTTAATCGCCACACCACAAAACTCATTCGATAAACAAATAAATTTTGCCAATATTGTTGTAAAACAATTATATATTTAAACAATTTTGGATATTTAGACATTGCCACTTTGAAAGACTTCTCTAATGATGGCCTCAATGGGCGGCTCTTCAATATTAAGGTCTTCTACCGGCAGTTCTTTGAGCAAGTCACTGGCGACCGCGGCAGCTTTTTTGCGTGGGACTAATAAAGTGGCAGTATAGGCAGAGCCATTTTGTTTATGTTCTTTAACTTGGCCAAATTTTTCTAGCTTTTGCTTTGTGACTGCTTGCGAAAATACTAGTGATAAGATTTTATTACGGGCATATTTATCAATGATATTGTGCAGCTTGCCGTCAAAGATGAGTTTGCCTTTGTCAATAATAATTGCTCTTTCGCATAGTTCTTTGACATCATCCATGTAGTGACTAGTCAGGATAATCGTGGCGTTAAACTCTTGATTGTAAGCTTTGATGAAATCACGCAGGGCTTTTTGCATGACAACATCTAGACCAATGGTGGGCTCATCTAGGAATAAGACTTGGGGATTATGGAGTAGAGCCGCAATTAGCTCACATTTCATCCGTTGACCAAGGGAAAGTTTACGGACTTGGATATTGAGAATATCGCGGACTTGGAGTAAATCAACCAGCTTATTTAAAGATTGCTCAAATTGGTCATTGGGGACTTCATAAATAGCCTTGTTAAGTAAAAAAGTTTCCATGGCGGGCAGATCCCACCACAGCTGGTTTTTTTGGCCCATGATCAGCGAAAATTGTTTTTGGAACTCTGGCTTTCTGTCCCAGGGATCAAAGCCTAAAACACTCACTTCGCCAGCGGTAGGAAACAAAAGCCCTGATAAAACTTTTAAAGTCGTGGTTTTGCCAGCACCATTTTGGCCAATAAAACCCACCACTTCACCCCGTTTGATTTCAAAAGAAATATTGTCGACTGCTTTGACGGTTTTATATTTACGTTTAAATAGAGATTTAATTGACCCCATTAAGCCAGGTTGCTTTTGATAGACTTTGAAGTGACGTCTCAGGTTTTTGACTTGGATGATTGGTTGAGGAGACATAATTTCTCTATTGTAACACTTAATTGCCAGCACCGGAGTATTTTTTAATAGAAATCTTAAAGAAAATTTGTGAAAAGATAAAGCAGATGAAAGTTATTACTACAAAGTAAATAATCCAATTAACGGAAGCTTTTCCCAACAAAACTTCAGTGGGGATAGAAGTCATCAATCCTAGAGGTAAAATTATGGTCAAAATCAATGAAGTTACCCCAGTATAAACTGAGCGCGGGACTTGCCAGATTTGGCGTAAACTAGGAATGATGTCGTTAATGTTATCTAATTTTTCAAACCAGAAAGCTAGAGTGGCAAAAATAAACCAAACTAAATAAATGAATAATCCAGCCAAACTCAGCAAACCCAAAAAGGATATTACTTGCCAAAATGAGGGTTGATAATTTAATGCTACTAGAGATCTGTGCATGATTACTCCCCCAATTATTAAACGAGGAAAATTGTTGAAGCTATTAGATTGGGTCATGATTAAAAATTGAGTATTGATTGGTTTAGTCAGATATTGGTTGAATTCACCAGAAAAAACAGCTCGGGTATACTCGCGCATGTTGTGATAAAAGACTGACCAAGTAAAAGCATCCAGAATGGAAAACACACCAATTAAAAGCAAAACTTCGTGACGTTCCCAACCACCGATCGACCCGGTTTGAGTTAGTAAATCAAAAAACAAGAGACTAAATAGAGTCCAGATTGTAGAAATGAGAGACCAAAAATAAAGATCACCCCGGTATTCCAGAGTTCTCATTAGATGAATTTTTCTAAACTTCCAAAAAAGTTTCCAGTAAGTTTTAAATCTAAAATTTAACATTGCTCGCCTATTTTAACCTCCATGAGAGGAGTATTGATACCTAGCTTTGCGCCAAAGGATTTGAACAATTGCCCATAAAAAAAATACAAATGCCGCAATGTAAACTATATCTGATATAGCTAGTTTATCTGTGTTTTGGATAATACCAATTGGCTTGGCAAAGGCATATTTTAAGGGCAGAAAATTAACAATCTGTTGCAGCCAAGCTGGCATCATGGGAATTGGAATCATCCATCCTCCAAACAAGCTCAATAACACAAACTTGAAGTGTTCTCCGCCTTCAGCATATTCTAGCCAAAAGCCCGAGAGGACTACGATCGTAGCAGCCAGGAATTGAACAATGTAGCCTACTGTCAACAGACCAAAAAAAATACTCCATTGAAAAATAGAGGCGTTGGGAAAGGTTAAGCCTGATTGGGTGCTGATAATCACAAATAAAACCAAAAAGAATGGCAGGGCTAGAGTCAGATAAAGAGCTTTCCCCCCAATGTCTCTTAAGAATAACTCTTGTATGTATTGTAAGGGTCTGATCAAAAGAAAGTCAATTTTGCCTTCTCTGATTTCTTTGACCCGCCAGGATTCAAAATGAGTACTGGTAAAGCTATCAATTAGGCTTGTCATGAAGTAATACTGCAAGATCATGGTTAAAGAGTAACCCCTAATTTCATTTTGGTTAGAGTAAATACTATTCCAGATTGCAAAGATTGTGACTAGAGGAATGACGTGCAAAAATAGCCACAATACAATTTCACTGCGGAAAGCCAGTGCATTAATATAAGAACTTTTGATTACCGACCACGATTTTTTCATTTGCACTTTTATCCACCTGGATATTATTCAACCTTTATCCACCTGGATATTATTGTACGAAAAAACCCCGTGCTGTTTCTAGGTAGACGGGGTTTAAATTTTTTTTAAAAACTAGATTTTACCAAACTGTTTTTTTAAGTGGCTTGCCTACGCGGAAATTAACTACGTTGTGAGCCTTAATGGTCTGGCGGCTGTCTTCTTTACCAAAAGGAACTACTTCTTTATCAGAAACGTGGCTGACATAAAAAGTTCCAAACCCAGAAACGACTACCTTCTCACCTTTCTTTAAAGCACGAATCATTTCATCAAATAAGGCCTCGACTGAGTCTCTGGCGGCTTTTTTAGTAAGATGAGCTTTTTTGGCCACGATATCAATCAGCTTAGATTTAGTCATGTGGTCCTTTCTAAAAAAAATTAATTAATTATTATTTACTATATAAGTGTGAACCTGAGTGTATCTGTTTTTGCCGATGTGTCAAGTTGTAATTGGTTCATCTAAAATTAACGGGGAAAAAAAGAACATTAATGTAGCTCCCAGCATGTCAAACGCAATATCTATCCAAGTTGCTTCTCTGCCCGGGATGAATGATTGATGAAATTCATCGCCAAGCGCGTAGAGGAACACAACCAGAAGAATGATGAGTTTTGCTCGTAGTTTGTTTTTTATTTGTTGCGTTTTAAAAACCGCTCTTCTAATCAATAAGTATAAAATAGCATAAACCACCACATGGGCAGTTTGTTTGAAAATTAAATCAAAAAGTGGTTGGGGAGTAGAAGGTAGTTTGCTTTGATCAGAAAGAAAAAATATTAATCCCGCCCAAATAATGGGCGGTAAGTAGGCGTTAAGAGTTGTTTTTATTTTTCCAAAATTTTTCATAAACTCCCCAACTGCCTACTAAAAATAACAGCAATCCTCCCAGTATAACACTCACGGTTGATAGCAAAGATGGTTCTTGGGTGGTAATAGTCTGGATAAGTGAGGGGAGTTTTACAATGGCTGATTGACTGCCCAAATAGATGTCATTTAATGAGTATAGAGAGGTTGGTTGAAGAGGAAGTGGGGGTAGTACGGGCAGTGAAGGCAATGGCAGAGGTGTAGAAGTTGAAGTTAAAGCCTCAGGTTTGTTGTACTCGGTTGCTGATTGAGTTTGATTTTCGCCATCGTCTACATCATCAGTGCCGCAGTTCTGGTAAGTTATAGTTTGAATAGTTGTATTTAGGTTGTTTTTGAGAATAATAGTATCGCCGGTGTTGTTCAAAAAACTATTTGCCCAGGAAATTTGTTGATAATCTTTGGCAGAGATGGTGATATTAATTTTTCGCGATTGGTCACTAGCATCGATAAATTTCCAGTCTGATAAGACGCGAGTCTGATTGTCATCATTAAACAGCTGAATCCATTCATTCTCTCCAGATTTGGGACAGGCCTGGAATTTAGTAATTGAGATACGCTGGTGCCAAGATGTGTCCAAAACAGGGCTGGTGGGGCTGGAGCTAGGGCTAGGGTTAGGGCTGGGTGAGGATGCGGACGAGGGCGTTGGAATGGGACTGGGGGAAGGAGTGGGACTAGCAATGGGCGTCGGGCTAGGAAACAGATTCATTGTTCCTGGAGTAGGTTGAGTTAGTTCATACTGATTTAAGTAATTGCGAGACCAACTCAGTCCAGCTTCTGAGCTTTGATAACTCATCTCGTCGATAATTTCTCCTAGAGAATTTTTTAAAGTAACGCCATCGGCGGAGTTATTGAGTTTAGCGCTAGTTAGTTTAATAACTAAGAAATTATTTGGTTCAATTTTTTCAATTGCAAACTGATAAATTTTTGTTGGCGAGCTCAGTTGATCAAAAAGCGACCAATCTTTTAAATCAATGGTTTCACTTAGAGAGGAGTTATAAAGCTCAATCCATTCTTGAGCGTCAATCGGGGCGGGATAGACTTCATTAATCACTACTTTAGCTTGAGCTGGCAAAGCAGATAAAAAGAAAAAAATGGTTATCAGCAGAATCCCCATGCTGACTAATAAACCACACTATGCTTACAAGAAGCGTAGAAAAAACTTATTTACCAGCATAAATTATTTAATTTTTTCTTAATAAGTTATTGCTATGCTTGAAATTATGCAATTAGCATTAATTGTTGAGGATGATTCATTATTAGCAGAAACGTTGTCTCTGGCTCTATCTCAAAAAGGATTAAAAATCAGCACAGCTCATTGTTTGCAAACAGCACTAGAATTGATTAAAGAGCAAGAGTTTGATTTAGCAATAGTTGATAGAGTTTTACCAGACGGGGATGGACTTCAGTTGGTTGAGGAATTAACAAGTTCGGCTTATCAAACTCGCATCCTAGTGTTAACAACTCAATCAGAAATAATTGAGAAAAATAAAGGTTTAAAATTAGGCGCTGATGATTATTTAAGTAAGCCTTTTAATCATCAAGAATTAATGCTGAGGGTAAACAATCTTCTAGCTAAACAAAAAATTTATTCTCCTCAAGTGATTACTTATAAAAATTTAACTCTTTTTCCGGAAATATGCAAATTGATTATAAATGACCAGCATTCAAATCTTCGTCCTAAAGAAACCCAGATTTTAGCCTGCCTAATTTATCATCGGGGTTTGGTGGTTACCGATAAAGTGTTAATCGATTTTGTCTGGGGAGATGAGGGAAAAACACCAATTCATCGCTCTTTGGCTGTTTATATTAGGCGTTTGAGAATGGCGTTGGGTCTAGAGTCAGAACGACTTAAAACCATTCGCGGAGTTGGCTATTGTCTTTCATAAAGAGGTAATGTCCAGATCATGGTAGTGCCTTTATTTTTTTTGCTGGAAACTTTAATATGACCTGAAAAATGGTCTTCAACCACTTTTTTTACCCAGGTTAAGCCTACGCCCACACCTTCTTTTTTATTAGTAAATCCATCGGCAAACATGAGAGTTTTTTCAAGCCAATTCATGCCTTGACCGCCATCTACGAAGGTTAGAATTAAACCTGATTTAACTATTTGTCCCAAGATAAGCACTATTTGGTTGTTTTTACTTGCACTCGAATATGATTCAATAGCATTTTTTACACTGCAGATGACTGCTTCTTGAAAATAAAATCTGTTTCCATATAATCCGGTGCTTTGAGGAAAGTTTAAATGCTGATTAATAACTGCCTGTGGATAAATTTGATTGACTAAATTTAGTGACTCTTGGAGGAAAAATTTCACCTGAAATTGTTTAGATTTTGGTTGTAGGGGTAGCTCAAATAAGTCTTTTAACCTGTAGGCACTGTTTAATGCCTGTTTAACATAAGGACTCTGGGAAAGCTTTTGATGTTCTTGGGCTAGCTCAAGATTGACGAGGAGACTGGACAGAGGGGTATTGGCGGCATGACGAAAAGCCCTTCCATGATGAAGTGGGTAAAGGTTCTGAAACTGATTGTTGGATTTCATGCAATTAAGAATAATCAATGATGATTAAAAAAAAGTTAAGTTTTTTGATATACTAGGCTATCTCAATTGCCCTGTAGTGAAATGGCATCACAATTGACTCTGAATCAGTTATTCTAGGTTCGAATCCTAGCAGGGCATCGGTAAACTCCCCTCAAGTAGATTTCTTCAATAAATAGTACGGTTAGAACCTCTTTCTCAAGTTTGGTAGACTACGATTATGAAAAAGTTTACGGAAGCTAGTATTAGAAAAGAATGTCCTCATTGTGATCCGAAATCATTCGCGCTAAGGCATTTATTAAAAGAAACAGAAAACTTTTGGGTTGTTTGTGATGTCCATCCTTTAGCCGAAGGACATATTCTAATTATTCCCAAGCATCACCTATCTTGTGTTGGAGAGTATGGAAAAGAATTATTCCAAGAGTTTATAAAACTTTATAAAGAATTTAGCATTTTTGTAGAGGAAACCTATGGTTCTGTAAATTCTTTTGAACATGGGAAAATTGGTCAAACAGTCTTTCATTCTCACGTTCATCTTTTACCTTTTAGTGGGAAAGCAATCGGCATTGTTCCTGAGGGAATAGATAAGTTAAGGAAAATTAATTCAATATCCAAATTAATTGAAATATTTAATAATGATGGTCAATATTTATTCTTCTCAACTAAAGAGGGCAAATGGATCGTTGATTCTTCAATTGGGGCTCCAAGATTTTTTAGAGATAGATACGCAAAATGCTTGGAAAAACAAGAGAGAGGCAGCTGGAAAGAAATGCATAATAATAAGCAAATCATGAAAAAAGCAGAAAATGAAATTTATAATTTAGAAAATCATTGGAAGAACTATAATTCTAAATAAAGGTTCCTAGTGCGATTTAACAGTACAATCAAACTAAAATATATCGCTATATATCAATCTGAATTAGATTATTAACCCTCAATCGCTTCTTTTAATTTTTTTAATATCTCCATGGTAAAAGGATCATCTAGTTCATTCTCATCTACCCATTCATAATATTCTAGCTCCATTGAGTTTTCATTTTTGGGCGTATGTGTATAGCGAACATGATATTTGCCATCTTTTGAAGTGAGCTCAAATATTTTATTTTTTTTAAAATCAGTAACTGTAAACTCATTCCATCCACCATTCTTACTCAAGCTACGATAAATAGTCCCAAGCTTTCTTGGCCACTCACTTGTTTCTTCTTTTGCGACTGCATCCCACCATAAGGGAGTATTATTGGGATTGGTGTAATAAGCAAAAACTTCTTCAGAAGATTTTTTAATTTTAATAATTAATTTATTATCTTTCATAGATTTGATTTTAACAGAAATACTTATGGGAAGTTCCTGACATAGTACACTCATTAGATTTAAACACCTACAATTTGACTGGCAGAACCTCAATAGAAAGTTTGGTATCTTTCCCCAAATCAAAGTATTGATCAGAAGATAAACTATTTTTATATATCAATTGGTAGAATCGCATTTTCATTTTTTTCAGAAATTTCGTCTGTGGAGAAATAAAGAATCTCATAGTGGTGACATGAACAAACCATTGTTTTTTATCCAGATCAATGTGAATATCATTTCTATCAGCTAACTTCAAAAGTTCTCTTTCAACTCGAGGATTTTCCATAAAACCATAATTAATTCTGATTGAAGTAATGCTACCTTTTTCTGGATGATCAAAGAAACGAATAATCTGAAATCTCTTATTTTGAAAATAGGGGACATCATGCATTACAACGGTGACGAAAGTTAAGTGTTTAGCAATCAATCCATAACGATCTATAAGAATTTGGGCGAGTAGAACGATTTTATGATTTAATTTCTTTGGTCCGTACGGAGTCATGATAATAAATGATTTTGGGATTTGTATGGCAGATTTTTGTTTGAAATCAATTAATTGTTTCATCGTCATGGATGAATATTTATGATACTTACTGCGGGTGATGCGTTTTCCCCAATACCAAATTTTCATAATCAGTAAAATAATTACTCCCATTACTAAGGGGATGTAACCACCAGAAAAAAACTTGAAAGAATTGGAGATTAATAATGAAAGATCAATTATTAATAGAGGAATAAAGACCAACGATGTTTTAATTAGCGACCACTGCCATAGATGTCGTGCTACTAAAAAAATTGACAGAGTAGTTACAAACATAACGTACGCAACAGCTAGGCCATAAGCAGAGGCAAGATTCGAACTAGTTTGAAACAGTATTACTAAAAGCAAACAGCCTATTAATAGACAAAAATTGACAAATGGAACGTAAATTTGCCCGGCATGTTCTTGATGGGTATGAATTATTTTCATGCGAGGAATATAACCCAGGTGTATGCCTTGAGTAATAAGAGAAAAAGCTCCGGTAATTAAGGCTTGCGAAGCAATGATGGTAGCCAGGGTAGCTAAAATTACCATTGGGATTAATCCCCAGGTTGGGACCATGCTATAAAAAACATTATGATTAATGAGCGGTTGGTCACTTAATAAAAAAGCACCCTGCCCAAGATAGTTGATGATCAAAGCCGGAAAAACTAATCCAAACCAGCTAAGACGGATGGATTTTTTGCCAAAATGACCCATATCGGCATATAAAGCTTCGCCGCCGGTCACAACCAATATAACCGAACCAAGAACGAGTAGGAGTAGGTGCAAGTCATTGTTTAAAATAAATTGGATCGCTTGGATTGGATTCAAGGCCAAAAAAATTTCAGGATGATTGATAATTTGAGACACGCCTAATAAACTTAAACTTAAAAACCAAACGACGATAATTGGTCCAAACATAATGCCGATTTTGGCCGTTCCTTTTTTTTGGATTAAAAATAATATTGATAAAATAATGACAGTTATCGGTACGATGTACGGCTTAAAGGCAGTGGTAACAATCCCCAAGCCTTCTATGGCTGAAATTACGCTGATTGCCGGAGTGATAATGCCATCTCCGAGTAAAAACCCCACTGATAATAAAAGTAAAAATGAAGCTAAGGCCAGTCCCTTTATTTTTAAGCGAGATAACAAAGCAAATAAGGCAAACACTCCGCCCTCGCCATTATTGTCAGCTCGTAGAACCAGAATAATATATTTAATGGTAATAACAATGATTAAAGTCCAAATCACTAAACTAATATAACCGAGAACATTTTCTAGGCTTCGGCCATTAGTGCCTAAATGATTATTGATTTCTTTAATAGCATAGAGCGGTGAGGTACCAATATCACCATAGACCACTCCTAAAGTAGCAATAGACACAATGATGTGTTTTTTCCAATTAGCTAATGACATGAATTTGTATATCTTATCATGAATAAACTGGTTTAA
>JAHJTF010000034.1 GCA_018830045.1 Patescibacteria group bacterium
CCCGATTGAGCCAGCATGCCCGACGTTGATGGGATTGATGGAACTGATTGAATTGGTGGAATTGATTGGGAGACATCCATGCCTTGTTCGATCTCAGTTAAGATCTGGTCTAAAACAGAGAGTTTATCTTGAGTGGAAATGATTGGTTGAGGCACCACTGCCCCTAGGCTTGGTTGAGACGAGCTTGAAAACGAAGAACGAAGCCGATTTTGCAATCGGGCAGGCATACTCATAACTCAATGATAACATTTGCCAAGTAGAACGACTAGACGCCGCTTAGAATCAGTTCGCTTAGACACTACTCAGAATCAGCTCACTGTCCAAATAGATTCCCCATTCTTGGACCTGACCAGCCTTAACTTCCAGCACCATGTCGACTGACTGACTGGGGCTATAAGTTGGCAATTGAGTTGCAGACACTCCCTCAATGGGAGCTGGCACCCTCTCTGTAATTTCCACCACCCTCATATCTTTTATCCACACTAAATCTAGATCAAACCTCATTTCCTTCATCCAAAAAGCTGGCATTAATTCTTGACCAAAAACAAACAGCATGCCCTCGACCCCAAGCTCATCTCTACCACCCAAGCCCTGAGTGATACTCTGGGGTGTGTTAACTACCTCTAGTTTAAATTGCGGAGAATTGCCAAGTTGAGCTGTTACTAATTGATGGTCGCGAAATACTAACGTTTGCGGTAAAAACCGCGGCAAAGATCGTGATAAAGATCGCGGCAAAAATCGTGATCGCCCACAGCCGCCCAAAATTACACCCAAAATTGCACCCAAAATTACAACTCCTAAAACAAACAATAAGATAGTTCTTAGTTTTCTCATAATGTTTTTATTTTTTTACCTATCCTCAGGAAAATATCAACGCCGCCCAAAGCAGACAGAAAACTAAAAACAAATATTGACCACTCGGCGTATCTATCAAAACCGACATTAGCATAACCAGCATTAACGATCACCATAAAAAGTAACAGCCAAGCTAAATCTACCCATTTTTTTATAGATAATCTTCTAACTAGCACCACCATTCCCCAGATAATAAAAAATACCAATAAAATTTTAACAATCTTCAAATCTGAAATTTTTAAAAATTGAATCAACAAAAACCAAATTGATTCCAAAAAAGAGTAGTTTTCAAAATATGCTAAAAACCGTCGATGTTGTGCCCATCGTGCCCCAAACAACAACTGAAGTCCGCCCAGCGGCCGCAACCATAGCTCTGGCTCAAGAAAATAAAAAGTCATCAAAAAACCAATCCATAAAGATAAATAAGCCTTGATTTGATGAATCACATTTTGAATCAAGTTTTGATCAACTACTTTGTGAAAAAAACATTGCTTGATGTCTTGCATATACCAAATAAAAGCCGGAAAAACTAATAAAAAAATCCCATTCAGCTTAATACTGGTTGCTCCAGCAATTAACACGCCAACTAAAACCCACAATAAATTCCCAATCCTCAGGGCTCTCTTTAGATTGAAGGGCTTGATGCTGTTTAATAAAAACATCATTAAACTTAAGGCCAAAATAATTAATAACATCTGGATGTTATTGGGAACGGCGAGTCGATACCAATAAAATAAGGTTGGATGAAAAAACAAAAAAATACTTGTTAATCCGCCAATACTACGACTTTTAGTAAAAAGGTAGATGCCTACACCAAAAGCAGCTATGCCCATAAAACTTACAACAGATCCTAATATTCTTAACAGATATATCGAGGTAGCTAAGTCTTGATATTTTTCTCCAATAGCTTCTAATGAACCTAGGCTTAGTTTTGCGCTCGCAAAGTCTTGATATAGAAACGCAACTTGATGAGGATCCCAAGGATCAAGTTTGAAAGCTTTAATAATGAATCCGTAGAGATATTTTCCCAATTGAGGCTGATCAATTAATCGGTATTGATCGTGACTCCACCCTAAAGCCAGGGCTTTATTGGTTAGGACAAACTTATCCCAATTTTTTTGCGCACGGAATTGAAAAAAACGAGCATCTAAAACCCAGACCACTTCATCGGGATTAATTGGTGGGGATGAGATATCTTTAAACCAAAATAGACCACAGCCCGACAGTAAAAATAAAAATGAAATAAGCGAAACATAAAAAGATTTCTGCGCTGTTTTTATTATCCAATAACTACCCACACCCATCATTAGGATAATTAAAAAAATCTGATTGATGCTAAAGTTTGTTGATAAAAAATGTGTCTTATCTATTCTGATGAAATCAAGCCAAAATCTAATAAATGAATAATAAAATATGTAAGAGAAAAACAATTTTCCAGAACCAATGGAAAAACCCGAAAATCGTTTAGATTTTGCCAGCACCCAAATACCTCCGGCAAAGACCAACATTAAGATCATTTCATACAAAAATAAAGGGTGAAAATGCGAAAAATTTTCATAACCCGGCAAGCGATTGAGCGGCTGAATATAAATCCCCCACGGCAGAGTTGTCGGCAATCCATACAGCTCTTGATTAATAAAATTTCCTAAGCGACCAATGGCCTGAGCTACTGGCAAGCCAAACACAGCTAAATCTAATATTTTGTTAAAATTGAGCTGATGATGGTTTGGGTGAGGGTGGTGGTTTGGGTGACAGAGATGATTAATTTTTGTCCAACTCCAAATTGCGATCATCCCACCCATAATTGCCCCAATGATGCTTAAACCCCCCTGCCAAATTTTAAAAATATCCCAAAATGCATGCTGATATAAATTATAGTCAGTGATAACGTGATAAATC
>JAHJTF010000035.1 GCA_018830045.1 Patescibacteria group bacterium
CCTTTTTTTAAAGCAAAGCTTAATCTTGGAGTAATTGTTGACATGAGCACATCTTACAGACCCAAGATTAAGAAAAGATTAAGTTTTTTTTGAGGGAGTTTTTGTAGGGTTTTGGGAGGAGCGGTTGAGAAGGTTTTTAGGATAGTTTTTTGTAATGGAGCGGCCGGGAGGGTTTTGGGGATGGTTTTTTACAAGCGGAAAAGTGACAGTAAAAGTGGTACCTTGCTTGGATTGGGTGCGGAAAGTCAGTTGACCGTGGAAATCATTCTCAACTGTGGTTTTAACAATAGTCAAGCCTAAGCCCGTACCTCGGTTGATGGGTTTGGTCGTAAAAAGTGGGGTAAAAATATGCGCTTGATCTTTGGGTAGAATGCCACTCCCATTGTCTTGAACAACTAAAATTAATTGATGCGGTGTTTGTTTTAAGTCAATGCTGACTTGGCGCTTGATGCTAGGCGGCAAGTCACAGCAGGCGTCAATGGCATTGGAAACTAAATTGGCAACGACTTGATGAAACTTGTGGGGAGAGCCACGCAATCGACACCGAGCCAGGCGAAGGGTGAGTAGTTTGACTTGATTAGTTTTGGCTTTTGGGGATAAAAAGCGTAGAGCTTGTCGGATTTGTCGAGCTGGATCAAACCGTGAACAAGCGGTTTGGCTGCCAAGCGCGCATTGAATAGCAGTAATAAATTGACCAATATAACGAATACTGTGGAAGGCTGTCTGGATTTTTTTATTGTCAGTTGAGTTGGCAATTTGATCGGTTTCACATAGTTGTTCAAGATTAAGTGAAGCACTACTGAGAGGATTTTTGATATCATGAAAAACTTCCGCGGCGCTTCGGCCAAGCTCAACAAATTGTTGCCACTGCATCATTTTTTCTGCCTGAGCAGCTTTGAGTTGCTGAGTGCGGAGTTTAACTTTTTGGTCAAGAGAATCCCGCTCTTTTTTAAGTGCTCTTTGGGATTGGATCATTTGCTGTAGAGCGTGTTGCAATTCATGATTATAAAGCCAGCTTACTAGAGTGATCACCCAGAGTGTGGCTACTACAGTGATGGCGTTGTAGATATCTTCAGGATTATTTCTCCAGGCTAAATCTACCGGTATAAAGTGATGCTGTTGTAAAAAAGTGAGAGATATTAAGTAAATACTAGTGATGGCGGTAATGATTAGAGCTAGTCGAGTACTTGCTAAAATACCAGCCAAAACTATGACCAGCGCATCGATAATCAACGCTTGATAAAATAAGGCTCCCCAGCGCAGTGAGGTGTAGGCGGCGGGTAACCACAACAAAATGAGAAACAAAAAAATAGCTGTTCGTTGATGGTTTTGCATAGAGAGCCGAAACAAGCTCCACACGCCTAGCCAAATTAAGCTCAATACAATAGGCGAAGCTCCAGTAAAAGGTTGATGCCAAATAAACTTAAAGAGAGTGTAGTTAATAGTGGTGATAATTACTGCAGTGCCAACAAGATATAGTCCGCTATTTAACAATAGATGGAATACTCGCGTTTTGCGCGCCCCTGACATCTCAGGGGCGCGCAGTACACTTAAGGAGTGATGGAACTTGGTCACTTGATGCCACATTTTAGTTTGATGCCACATTTTAGTTTGATGCTTTAATTAGCCCAGGGACCAAAGCTATTGGCTGCACTAGCGGATAGCAAGCTAGTTAAAATCATTCCATTTGCCCTAGCTTTTTTAGAGCAGAGTAAGGTTTTGATTAGTTGCTTCATCTCAATTGTCCTTTCTTTGTTTCGTTACAAGTTTATTAATTACTACTTTAACTACTTAACCATTTTTAAATTAAAATATGATTAAGTTTTTTTGTGGTTGGGGGCAAGTTGGCATGATCTCCAATTAAAGCATAGCCAGTGCCATGAACAGTTTTAATGAGTGGTTTCTCTGCAGTTAAACCTAATTTTTTTCTAAGGTTGCAAATATGAACATCGACAGTGTTGCTGTTGATGCCGCGATGTTCTTCCCAGATATGTTCGATGAGCTTGAGTCGTGAGAGTGGAATGTTGGGTTGTCTCATAAAAAAATTGAGTAGTAAGAACTCTTTTCTGGACAAAATCAGCGGTTTGCCGGCCAAGCTAGCAGTTCTAGTATTGAGATTAAGAGTAAGTTTGGATACAGTCAGAATATTATGACTAAGCTGAGCATCGCCTCTCCTTAGGACGGCTCTCAGTCGGGCTTTTAATTCAGCTAAGCTAAATGGTTTAACTAGATAATCATCAGCTCCAGCATTTAACAGCACGACTTTGCTCTCAGTGAGATCTTTACCGGTTAGAATTAAGATGGGGACAGTCAGTCCTTCTTGGCGCAAATTTTGGCAGACTTCAAAACCAGTGGTATCGGGAAGAGTAAGGTCAAGGATGATGGAGTCATAGTCATTGGTTAGAGCGGCAAAAATGCCTTTGCGGCCGGTGTGAGCTAAATCGATAATATAATCTTTTTGAAGACCGTTTTTTAACGCTATGGCCACTGCTTTATCGTCTTCGATGATTAAGATCTTCATTATTATAGCTCTCAGTATAACAATCAAAGATTAAAAATTTATTAAGATTTTTTGACAGGCAGTTTTCCGCTACTGGGTTCCGCTACTGTAGTTTTCCACTACCATAGTTTTCCGCTATACTATTTCTAATGTCCGCTCTTAAAAATAAGAGATCATCTTCCCACAGTAAGAATCTCCCTACACCCCCGGGGATGTTTAGTACTTTAGGGCCATCATTTATTCTCCTAGGCCTAGCGTTAGGCAGCGGAGAGCTAATTATGTGGCCATATCTGGCGGCTAACTATGGCCTCGGCATCCTTTGGGGTGGTCTGCTGGGCATTACCTTCCAATTTGTTCTTAATACTGAAACCATGCGCTATACACTGGCGTGGGGAGAGAGTGTTTTTGTGGGCTTTCGTAAACTTAGTATTTTGATCCCACTCTGGTACATCATCTCCACCTTTATTCCGTGGTCATTGCCCGGATTTTCTTCTGCCGCTTCTCAGATTTTATCCAATTATTTAAAATTCCCTCACGCAGAGACCATTATCGCCGTCAGCCTCCTGCTTTTCACTGGCATTATCTTGTCTGCTGGCAAGTTTCTCTATAACACTATGGAATTTTTACAGCGCAGCATTATCATGATTGGTCTACCGTTTGTGATCATTTTGGCAGCTGTTTTAACCAAGCGCACTGATTGGATCGAAGCCGCCTGGGGTTTAGTGGGTAGGGGTGAGGGTTGGTGGTTTTTTCCACCAGGAATTGCCATCGCCAGCTTTTTGGGTGCCTTTGCTTACTCTGGTGCGGGCGGTAATCTTAATTTAGCTCAGTCTTATTACATTAAAGAAAAAGGTTGGGGAATGGGTAAGTTTGCCGGTAAAATCAGCTCGCTTTTTTCTAAAAATGCCAAGCCTGTCTTGATTGAGGGTCATACTTTTACAGACACGCCGGCTAATTATAAAAAATGGCAAAGCTGGTGGAGAGTAGTCAATTTTGAGCACGCGATGGTGTTTTATTTACTCGGGTTTATCACCATCGTAGTCATGGCAGTGTTGGCTAAATCACTTGTCTATGGTCAGGGTGTGGGCTCGGGTCTTAGTTTTCTTCATGCTGAGTCTACAGCTATTGCTAGTCGCGCTACACCTATTGTGGCCACTTTTTTCTTACTCGTGGCCGCATTAATGTTGTTTTCTACCCAAATGGGGATTTTAGAGTCATCCTCGCGCATTATCTCAGAAAATGTACTGCTTTTATTCTATAAAAGGGGGAGAAAGTTTAACTTGAGCCTAGGGTTTTATATGGCTCTTTGGGCACAAATATTACTCGGTATCTGTATTTACCTTTCGGGTTTTAGGGAGCCGCGCTTCTTGTTAACTTTGGGTGCGGTTTTAAATGCCACGGCGATGATGGTCTCTTTTCCGCTCTTATTTTGGCTAAATAAAAAGAAACTCCTCAAAAATTATCAGCCCAATCTAATCCGCAAACTCTTCATGCTATTGGCATTTTTATTCTTTGTAGGTTTTGTGGTGGTGACGCTTCAGGATTTTAGGATTTAACTTTGAATGTCATAATAGAATCTATGAAGAAACAACTTTGGCTAGAGTTGGGAGTGATTTGTTTTTTAAGCTTAGTTGTTTTTCTCTTTGGTCTGAATAAAATTAATCTCACCACCGCCGATATTGGTCGTCATCTCACCAATGGCAAACTATTTGTACAGCAGAAGACCTTAGTTTCCACTAATCACTATTCTTACACTATGCAGGATAAACTGGTGACCAATCACCACTGGTTATCAGGGGTGATTTTTTACTTTATTTTCCAATTGGCTGGATTTAATGGTTTGTCTGTTTTTTATGCTTGTTTATTAGCCATGGCTTTTACTATCTTTTTCTTAATCGGGAAACACCGTTCTAGCTGGTGGCCGTTAATTTTGACCACCGTTTTGTCTTTACCTCTCATTGGCTTGCGGGCGGAAGTCAGGCCCGAGGTTTTTAGTTTAGTATTTTTAGGTTTAGAGATTTGGCTATTACTCATAATTGTAGAAAAAAAGCAGTTTAGGTGGTGGGTGTGGTTAATTTTTGGCTTGATTCAAATCTTGTGGGTTAACCTTCATTTGTTCTTTTTTCTCAGTTGGGGAGTTGTGGGAGCAATGTTAGTTGCACAGCTTGTCTTAAAAAATAAACCGGCCATTATATTTTTAGCTAAACTATTAGGAGTGGTATTTTTAACTAGCTTTGCTAGTCCTTTTGGTTACAAAAGTGCTATTGAGCCGTTTTATATTTTGCAAAACTTTGGTTACCAGTTGGCCGAAAGCCAAACCTTGCCTTTTATGATTAAGCGCTTTGGCACACTTGAGTACTGGCATGGACTGGCGGCGATGGTGCTGGGATTGGGAGCAGGCGGATATTTACTTTGGCGACATCGCGCTAAACAGCTTTTTGCAGTTTTATTAATCATTACCTTTTCAATTTTTGCTTTTGTAATGAATCGGTTTGTGCCCATACTTGGCCTGATGCTAGTTGGGTTTGGTTCTTGGGCAGTGGGGGAATTATTAAGAAAAAAAGAAGTCTTAGAAAAAAGCCTGATACCATTTTTGTCAGTTTTTTTGTTACTAATTTTTATCAGTCAAACAAATAGCTATCTCTCGCCATTTGGATCAAGGTCGGGGATGGGCTTGCTTCCGGCAGTAGAAAGTTCAGCTGAATTTTTCAAACAGCACAATTTATTTGGGCCGATCTTTAACAACTACGATATTGGGGGGTTTCTCATCAATCAGCTCTTTCCCACACAGCGAGTTTTTGTTGATAATCGCCCCGAAGCCTACTCACCAGAATTTTTTAAGGAGTATATTGCCGCTCAAGAAGACGAACCAACTTGGCAGAAGTTAGATCAAGTATACAATTTTGCCACGATTTTCTTTTATCGACATGATTTCACTCCCTGGGCACAACCATTCTTAATCAAAAGGATACAAGACAAAGCTTGGGTGGGGGTATATGTAGACGATTATGTACTAATTCTGGTTAAAGATGATCAAAGAAATCAGGAGGTGATAGAAAAATTCAGATTGCCTTCAGAGACATTCTTGATTAATTAAAAGCTCTCTCCGTGACCAGCATACATTCGTCGTGAACCAGACAGTTTTCTGATTTTCATTAGCGATTGCCTTATGTGTTTAGGATTAGAGTAGCTAAAGTCTGTACGTCCAATAACACCATCTGCAAAAAGAGTATCTCCGGTGAACATCGAGCTATTATTATAAAGACAAATACCCCCTGGGGTATGTCCAGGAGTATGAAGTACGGTTAAAATTTCTTCTCCAAGTTTAATTTCATCACCTTCATTAACAAATTTATTGGGTGGGGGAGCTGGATCAACTTGGATTTTTAGCCAATATTGGGCTCGCTGTTGCAAACTCTCTACCAGAAACAAATCGTTTTGGTGCATCATAATTGGTACATTAAAGTTGAGTTTCAGTTCTAATAAACCCATAATGTGATCAAAATGGCCATGAGTGAGTGCTATCGCTACTGGCTTGAGATCTAGCTCTAAAATTTTTTCACTAATAAACCAGCCCTCATCGGCTGGGTCAATCACAATTGCCTGACGAGTCTGCTCACACCAAATTAAATAGCAGTTGGTGGCTAGTTGCCCAAGGGATAAAGTTTCAATTTGCATCTTCAATGGTCAATATTTTGATCACGCCCTGAGTCTAAACGCTTCGAGCTCCAAACTCCTTGAGCCTAAGCGCTTTGAGCCTAAATCAGCAGGCGGACAATGACATTAATCACTGGCGAGATGAGTTGTGACACCGGCGAGACTCCATTCCAGGGCATAATTAAAAAGATTATGATCATGGTGCCATAGCGACTCATGGCTTGTTCGTAATCATAAGCTGTTTCTTTAGGTAAAAGTGCGCTAAGAATTTTACCGCCGTCCAGTGGATGAATCGGCACGAGGTTAAAAATAGCCAGCATGACATTAATAATCAAGATTTGGACTAGGGCTAAATTTACCAACTCCCAGGGTAAAAGAGCAAAATTAATGATGATTGATAAAATTCCTGCCATAATTAAATTGGAGGTGGGACCAGCTAGGGCAATTAGGGCTGTGTCACGCACTGGATCTTTAAGATTGTAGGGGTCAATCTGAACTGGCTTCCCCCAGCCAAACCTAGTTAGCAAAATGGCGATGGTGCCCAAAAGGTCCAGATGGGCACGAGGATCAAGTGTGAGGCGATTTTGCGCTCGAGGGGTAGGATCACCTAATTGGTCTGCGGCCCAGGCATGGGCAAACTCATGAATGGTAATGGCTAGTAACAATCCGGGAAATAAAATAAAGAAGATTAACGGGTTAGAGAAGAAAAGACTTAGCATAGACTCTTAATTATAACTATTATAGACTTTAATTACTATTTAGAGAGTGATTAATTAGAAAGGAAATATGGCAGAAAATTTGCTAGAAGAAGAAGTCAGTTTGGCAACTCCCGACAGACGTTTTGCGCCCCCAATAGAAAATTTAAATCCAGATGTGGTGCTTCGGGTGGGGAAAATACTCGCTATTCCTTATGAGCCTCAGATAGGCAGAACTCATCTAATTTTTGGTAGATATCCTCTCTCCCACAATAGATCTAGATTTGAAAACTACCACACGCCTCTTCAGAGAATAAGAATTGATGTGAGTAGTAGCTCTCGTGGAAAAGAAGTTCCAAGAAGAGCTGTTGATTTTAAGTTTTCTGCAGGTCGATATATAGTTACTCATCTTGATACTGGAGCACAAGAGACTAGAGACATTACTACCCCCACAGATGATTTAAGGAATTGGCGTATTGAGCTTGGAGGTGGGTTTTATTTACAAACTGCGAGTGTGGGTGGCTCCGGAGATCAACCACAAAGAATACTCAGCCTTAGTCTTGGATCAGACAAGACTTAGTTTGCTCTTGGTCTATTTACCTGCTAAAATACTCATCTTATGGCAAGTTTCAAAATGAAGTATCCGTCTATCGCTCACTTTGGTCACAAAGTATCGCATGCAAAAAACCGCACCAATCGAGCTTTCAGACGTAATTTACATACTGTCACTGTCATGGTTGAGGGAAAAAAACAACGCATGCGTGTGCCCACTAAGGTTTTGCGCTTGATGAAAAAAGCAGGCGTCACCACCCATTGGCAGAAACCCGAAGCTAAGGATTAAGCTTAAGATTAAACCAAAGATTAAGCTCAAGATTAATCTTTGACCACGTTTTTGACTTCATTCCAGGATTTAGTTTCCATACCTTCAAATTTAACGTACTCTAAGATGAGTTTTTGATCATCAATGTTAGCAGAAATAATTTGCATCCTTCGTGGTCCTTTTGGGGTTGGAATCTCTGTCCACAGTAGTGGCCAGGGAGAATAAGCTCGGCTGGCTCGTTCAAGCTCTCTAGCCAATTTATACTCACTGGTCATGGCTTGCTTAATTTTTTCCCAAGTTACAAATGCATCTTGTTTAGTAAGCCGGCGGGCTAGAGGAGTGGGAGAGGTAGCTGGTTGAGGTCGGGGGGTAATTTTGCCTTCTGCCAGTTGCAGCAAGATTTTAGACAATTTTTGACAAATCAGCTCAAAACTAAATTGATAGTACTGCGTTTGTGTCCAACTTTGATCAACTGTAAATTTTTGTTGCCAGATAATTGGTCCTTGGTCAAACTGAGGTGTCATTTGAATTATAGTTACCGCAGATTCTTTTTCACCGCTTAGTAACACAAACTGCCCGGGTGAACTCCCGCGCCATTTGGGTAGAGCAGAGGGGTGAATATTGAGGGGCATGATTTTAGGTAAATCTAACAGCCATTCTGGTACTAAATAGCCAAAGTCAACTACTAATAAAAAATCTGGTTTTGCAAACTCATTAATCTTTTTTTTGACCTCTTCATCAATCTTATTTTTAATAAGCACTGTGGGAACTTGATTGCTATTAGCAAAATTTTGCACATCATTTTTGGTTAATTTTCGGTCTCGTCCCACTCTTTGAGGAGCGGGCGTAATCACCAAAGAAATTTCTAACTCATGATGTTGAAGCAAAGCTTGGGCGCACATGACGGTGCGCTGAGTTGTTCCGGCGATGGCAATGGTATATGGCATTTAATAACCCTTATTAGATAGCCCCAATTAGTTTTTGATCAATTTCAATCAATTTTTCACCAATTTCACTTTGACGATAAACTGGCAAATCATTTTCTAAAGCATAATCGGTAAATAAAATCCCATCTAAATGATCCAGCTCATGTTGAATGACGCGTGCGTGAAAGTTATCAAACCTTTCTTTATGAGTCACCAGTCGTTCATTTTCAACGGTTTGATACTCCAGTTCTACCCAGCGATGGCGGGGTACAGGCCCAAACAATCTTGGCAGAGAAAGACAGCCTTCTAGATCTGGGTCTTTAGGATTGACTCCTAATACTTTTTTTCTTTTACAGGCTTTACTAATATAGGGGTTAATAAAGTAGCGGAGCTCTCCGTTAGGATGATCACCCGGGACAGGACGGCCACCTGAGTCAGAACGATCGCCCGGATGGTCGACCTCTTTAGTCACATTGACGAAGTTAGTAACATTGACAAAGTTAGTCACATTGACGAAGGGAAGATTGGTAGCAAAAACTCTTAATAATTTATCTACTTGGGGCGCGGCTAACCCCACGCCACGGGGGTTACGAGCATCGGCCAGGGTTTTATTAAGTTCTTCAACCAATTTAATTAATTGTTCATCTACTTGTTTAACTTCAGTCGCTATTTGGCGGAGTGTTTGGTGAGGAATAGTAATAATTTTCATTTTTTATTTCGCGAGATGTCTTTTGTTTCGCGGAATGTTTAAGGGTGTTTTTTTAATTCTTTAATTCTGTTAGTTTGTCGTTAATAAATTGATTTTGACCAGTGATGTGATCATAAATATATTGATATTGTTCTAAAGCCTGGTTTGGTTTGTTTAAGCTCTCGTATTGTTTGCCTAGTGCCATGCGGGCGGCTTCATAATTTGGCTTCATTTTAATAGTAGTTTCTAAAGTTTTAATTCCTGTGTCAGTTTGGTCTAGGGCAATCTCTACCAGGCCTAGATTATACATTAATTTAGCATCTGTGGGGGCTAATTGGAGGCCTGCTTCTAAAGTTTGTTTGGCTAGAGTCAATAGCTGAGGGTCTAGCTGTGAGAGAGTAATCATGATGCGAGCTTGTGATTTATAAAAATTTAAGTGACGGGGATTAAGCAAGAGAGTTAGTTCTGATTCGTCTAGAGCCGCTTGTTTAAACTCTGCTGAAGCCGTGCTTTCATCCTGCTGATCTAGTAATACTGCCAGTTTGCTATAGGTGTGTGCCAATTGATTATGAAATAAAGCTTCGCTGGGTCTAAGCATGACGGCAGTTTGCAAACTTTCTAAACCTTCAAGATTATGACCAGCCGCAAGATAGGAATTTCCATACGCATAATTTTTGTCAGCGACCCAAATCCGCACAACTTTACTCAGTAAGATAATTATTCCTAGACAAGTAATGATTAATGCAAAGATTTGAATCACTGACAATGATAGAGTCTGTTTTCTTATAAAAAATGACTTTTCTAATTTGTGGGCATCAATCATGGCCACAAAACTTAAGTAAATAAAGAGCAAAATACTCACCATGACGGTAGAGAAACCAAAGAAATTAGACACACTCAGTGCTAGCAAGCCAGATAGGAGTGCTAAGATTATGGTTTGATCTGTTATAGAAAATTTTTGAGTTGGCTTGAAAATAATTTTTAAAGATACCACAATCAGCCACACAAAAAGTAATAGATAAGTCCCCAGACCCACAATGCCAGTAGTGGCTAAAAAGTTGAGAAACTCGTTATGAGCTTTGTTGTAAAGAAAATCCCATTCAGACACATTATTGTGAGCTAGGGGACGATCTTGATAGTAACTGTAGGCAAAAGTTTCTACTCCTGATCCAAACCAAGGGTACCTTTTCCAGACATTAACTGCCCCTTGCCAGACGATTTTCCTGATTTCTCCCGAATCAGTGCCTCCAATCTCTAAGCGATTCACCGCCGTGTTTGTGTTGGTGGGATTAACATCCACTAGAGGAGTGTTTTCGGGTATTAATAATTTTAATAATGGCGGAGAAAAAATAGTACCATTCATTACTGCGATCAACAACATACTCCCCAATAACCAAACATATTTTTTTGTATTTTTGATTAAATCTTGTTGTTTTGATTTAATAAATATTAGGCCTGGGATTAGCAGCAACATACTTGCCAAAAATCCTGCCATTCCAGATCTAGATTGAGTAAAAAGTAGAGTAATAAACAGAGTTAGGGTGGTAATGCTAAAAAAGATTTCCCCCAGCCTTTTTTTACCAGTAGCAGTCTTTTTACCAGTAGCAGAGAGAACTATGCCTAGAGGAATTAGGGTAATGACATAAGCAGCCAGCCAATTAGGCTGACCAAAAGTAGCAAAGACTCGGTTTTGCACATCTTGTACCCAACAAGACACATCGAATTTACCAATAATAAGCAAACAACTTGGTGAGTAACCGAAGTGTTCGGGGATGGCGTAGAGAGTGACGCCTAGAGCAGAGATAAAGATAGTGATTAATAGTTTTTTCAGTTGGGTTTTAGAGACATTACTAACTAGGGCATAAAACAAAACTAAATAGGTGATGGTAGAGAGTAAACCGCCGTGGAAACGAGTGTAATAACCAAAAATAGAGGTATGAGGATCAATAGAAAAAATAGTGGCTAATATTTGAGCAATCAAGAACAATAAAAGTGGCCAATCAAAGGCTGTTTGTCTGATAATAATTCTTTTTTCATTAATCATCCGTCCCACCCACAGGCCTGCAATGACAATTGTAAAGCCATAAGTTAGTAACATCTTGGGAAATTCAAATAGTTCTTCATTCACCCAGGTGAAAAAAAATGGCACAACTAAAAACATTAAGTGAATGGTGACTAAAATTAGTTTGCGCATGCGTTGGTTGAGCATAGTAAGTACGAGCATAGTAAGTAGTATACATAGCTGTTTAACCTTGATATAGTATTGTTAGATTTAAGAGTATTGTTTATTTAATAAAGGATTTTATGACTGCCCAATCATTAGCCCATCAAGTTGGTTCACAAGATCCTAGTTCTTATGTGGATAGCTACCAACCACCAACAATTAATAGGCCCGCGTCTGTTCCGCCAACTTCGGTCACGCCGCCAACTTCGATCACCTCACCAATCTCACCAATCCCGCCAACCGCCCCTGCGCCTAAGCAAGATCAAGGCTCAGAGTCACTGCAAGATCCCCAATCACTTCAGGGTCAAAATATCTTCTTTCTACTGGGAGTGCAAGATGGGAGCGATGAAGAAAAAGAGGCTTTTTTGGATGAGCTCCAACAGGTGATTTGGGAAGATTTTTTAGAAAATGACGTTAAACTACTCATTACTGAAGCTGAAATGATTAAGTTGCAAGAAATCATGGCTAAAGGCGATGGCCCAGAAGAACAAGAAGATATGACTGTTTACTTAGAGAAACTGATCCCTGATTTAGAAGAAATCATGCTGGAAAAAGCCTTTGAGTTAAAAGAAGACCTGGTCAAAGAGCGAACTGCTGGTATGCGCGAGTATTATCTGGGCAATGATACTGCTTTGGGTCAATTGGATAAGGCTGAGCAATTAATTGATCAAGATCAGTGGCTGCAAGCGGCAGAGTTACTTAACGTCATTGGCAAGTAACTTTTGGCAAATAACTTTTCATAATCTCTTTATGTTAGACTCTCTTGTATGAGTCGGTTTAATAGCTTCTTAGCTAATATTAAGTTGTTTTTTAGTCGTTTGAGACCTAAATTAAGTCTTGATTTTGGATCGAGCCGTACTCGGGTCATGATTGATCAAAGTCTCGTTTGGGATCAGCCCACACTATTGGCTTGGCACAGTCACCATCAAGCCGTGACAGCTGTTGGTGAAAAAGCCGCTAGTTTGCGAGGTAAGACACCCGCTTATATTCAATTAGTTGCTCCCATCCAACAAGGAGTAATTGCAGAGCTGGACTGGGCCAAACTCTATTTGAAAGCTGTTTTGAATCATTTGCGCTTTGAAAAAAAACTTAATTCATGGTTGCCCGTGAGTTGCCACTTGGTAATCCCGGCCAATAGCTCACCTCTAGAAGTTGACCAATTTAAATTTACCCTTGAGCAAGCTGGAATGAAGGTAAAAAAAATAATTATTAAACCTCAGGCAATAATTGCTTTAAATGAACTCAAACAGTTAAATCAAGCTCATGGAGTGATTGATTTGGGAGCTCAAACTACTGATGTGGGGATTTTTGTGGGTCAAGAGCTAATTAGGGCTGTGACACTAACCGTGGCGAATGGGGATGATTTTACTCAGGCGGTCATGGAGCAAGTTTTGACTGAATATGATTTAAAAATTGGCTGGGCGGCAGCGCAACAGATCAAACATCAATTAGGAGCGCTGCTTAATTCGAGTGGAATCATCAAAACTTCAGTCGTGACTGTAAGAGGCAAGCATACTAAAACTCATTTAGTGACTGCGGTCAGAGTTAAATCTTCAAGTTTCCAAGCTAGATTTCAACAATTAGCCAATCTACTCATTGATGAATTAAAAGAAGTAATTAGTGAATTACCTGCTGAAGTAGTGATTCAGCTTCAAGAACAAGGCTTTTATCTGACTGGCGGGAATAGCCAGCTTCCAGACTGGCAAGTTGTCTTAAAAGAGGCATTATTGACGCCAGTTATCATTTCAAAATCTCCACAAATTGATGCAGTGAAAGGGTTAAGTTGTGTTAGGTAGTCGCAATCACTTGGTATCTGAACTATTAATCATCATGGTCTTAGTGATGCTAACAGCAATTGGAGAGTGGTTGGGGTTTGTGCAACCCCTAACCTCATCTCTTGAACGTTTTTCAAAACCAGCTTTAATTAAGTTAAGTCAGCTAGTTGGGTTGATGAATCAACCAATGGTTTTGACCAAGAAAAGCTGGCATGCAGCCCGTCGAGTCCAAGATCTAGAAAGAGAGTACAGCCATGCTTTAGCCACGGTTTCTAAACTAGAATATGTAGAGCAAGAAAATCAAGAACTCAGACGTTTACTAGAAACTCAAGAAAGACCTCAATCTGGGGTTGTGGCCAGCAAGGCGATTTCCTATGGATTGCCTAGCGTGAGTGTTGGTCAAGTTGAGGGGATTTCTGTCGGGCAGCCAGTCTTAGCAGCCCAGAATTTAGTAGGGTTGATTGAGACGGTTTCGGTTCATCAGTCGCGGGTGAGTTTATTAGCTCAAAATATTACCCGCCCGATTTTAGCTGTAACAGAATCTGGTGTAGAGGGAATAGTAGTTGGAGATGGAAAAAAGATTCTTTTGACCGAGATACCCAAAGACGTTGAGCTGACCGTAGGAGAGCGAGTGATGACTACTGGTCAAGAATTTATTCAACCTCGATTACTAATCGGTCAAATACAGGAGGTGATTGATCGGCCCACTGCTCCAACCAAGCAAGCGATTATTAAACAACTAGTTAGCTTTTACGAAGCGCCAATTTTAGAGGTGCAGTTATGATTAATTGGACTAGATGGTTAATGCAAGTGCTAGCGATCATTCTAGTGATGCTGGTAGAAAGAGTGATTGGTATTCCCATGCTCTCGATTATATTAACTAGCTTGTTTTGTTCACGACTTAATCAAGTTTGGCGCTATGGATTACTGTTAGTGTCAAGTTTGATTATTGCGGCTTTATTTATGTTGCCATTATCTAGAGTAGTGATGATATTAGGGGCAAGTTTATTATGGTTAAACTATGGCAAGAGCATAGTGGCGAGTCGGTTTATCAGACTTATCCTAGCTGGAGCTGGTGGGGCTGTGGTATTAATGTTTTCTAGTTATGGGGGAGTGCATTGGCAGTATTTAATTTATGTATTTATTGTCACCATAATTAGCTTTTTAGGATTAAAGCGACGTAAATTGAGCCTATGAAGCCACAAATAGGGTTGACGACACCAATGGGGTTTATGAAGACACAGACAGCAGTTTCTTCTTTGCAGTTATTTCCCAGAGTGGGTTGGTTAATGTTGGGCTCATTTTTTTTCCTGTTAATCATTGTGGTGAGATTAATAGATATTCAATTAGTGAAAGGAAGTTTTTTTTTACAGTTAGCCGACGACAACCGTTATTTTGAGATGAGAATTCCTCCTGAAAGAGGAGTGTTCTTTGATCGATATAACCAGAGTCTAGTGTGGAATCAACGTACTTATGCCCAAGTCAAAGATACTACTGCTGTTTATGCTCAAACTGAATCAATTTCTCGACAGCAGGCACTAAGATTATTGGCTACTGATAGTGCTCAAGTCAGTTATGGGTTAGCCAGATATTATCGTTTTCCACGTTCAATTGCTCACATACTTGGTTATATCGGGCCGGTTACTTCAACAAACTTACTCAATGACAGCTCATTAAAAGTGAGTGATGTGATTGGCAAGATTGGCTTGGAACAAGTCTTTGATCAACAACTACGCGGTCGGGCTGGATCTGAAGTCTATGAAATTAATGCGCTAGGAAAACGGCAGAGACTGGTCACACAGCAAGCTGGTCAATCAGGGCAGAGTATTACGACTTCACTAGATCCCTATTTATCAACCAAACTCTTGACAGCATTTTCCGGACAAATTGGAGCAGGAGTCATTATGGATGCTGGTTCTGGTGAAGTGTTAGGCCTAGTCAGTAGCCCGAGCTTTGATGCCAATACACTTAGTACTCGCTCTGCAGATCCAGTTTTAGAAAAACAACGTCAACTGCAACTTCAGGCTATGCTTAGTGATCCATCACGGGTATTTTTTAACCGCGGTGTGAGTGGAGTTTATCCTCCAGGATCAGTTTTTAAGTTAGTGACGGCTTTAGCAGGACTAGAAGGCAAAGTGGTTAGCCAAGAGACGACGATTCGAGATGAAGGAGTGTTGCGAGTGGGTGAGTATGAATATACCAATTGGTATTTTACTCAATATGGCAGAACCGAGGGCGAGATTGGTTTACAGCGAGCTTTGGCTAGAAGCAATGACATTTTCTTTTATAAAGTCGCAGAGTGGTTGGGTCCAAATCAGTTGGCTGAGTTTGCGCGTTTGTTTGGATTGGGTAAAACTACAGGAGTGGAGTTGAATGAGGAAGCAACCGGGACAGTTCCTGACCCTGCTTGGAAGGAACAAGTCTTAGGGGAACCTTGGTATCTTGGAAACACCTTTCACATGGGGATTGGCCAGGGTGATATTTTGGTAACTCCAGTGCAGATTGCCCAAATGACTCAGGCCGTAGCCAACCGTGGCACGCTGTGTGAGCCGACTTTATTAAAACACGAAAATGGAGATTGTGGAGAGATTGGGATTCTGGAGGAGCATCTAGAATTAGTTTTATCTGGGATGTTGGATGCCTGTAGTTCTGGAGGAACTGCTTTCCCATTTTTTGATCACAATCAAACTCGCCGATCTCAAGAGCTCAATGCTAATGCGCAGATCAGGGATGGGGCAATAGCCTGTAAAACTGGTACGGCTGAGTTTGGTGGGGCGGATGAAAGAGGCTACCGCAGGACTCATGGTTGGTTGACGGGGGTGATAGGCACAGCTGAAATCAAAGAGCTAGCAAAAAAAGTTGCAACTGGTGATCAGGTGACGATTGATCAAATTAAATCCAGGCAATTAGGTGATGAAATGAATGAAAAACAGGATGATAAAAAAGAAAAGCTAGATTATTTAGAGTGGTTGAAGTTAATCGATCAACATGGTTTCCCAGATAAATTAGTGATTACTGTTCTGATTGAAAGTGATGAGCATGATCCTTATAAAGAAGGCTCTCGAGATGCTGGTTTAGTGGCGAAGGCAGTGATGGACTGGATGTATGGGCAGTAGCAATTAACTGGGTTGTGCTAAAAAAAGTTGTCTTATTCGAGTAGTAAGTTTTATATGTGGACTTTTACGGTGGATTCGATCACTCGGTCTTTCATAACGCCATGGTTTCTTATTAGAAGCATTCTCTAGGCGATCTTTATATTTATTTGTTGGATCAAGAATAAAGACTATGCCCCGAGAATTTGTATATCTCACCCAAGCGTGTCCATTTTTGCCAGGGAGAGAATTTCTGTCAACAGAAACTTTTCCCTGAAGGTAGCCATCATTAATTAATTTTTCAAGGAGATAGCCCGCCAGTAAGGCTTGGTGTCTGCACACACCACCACCAAAAAAAGCACTCAGATAAATTTTACGATCTATGCCTACTTTATTAACTATTTGGTCAGTTCTAGCTTCCTTATAAGGAATAGTCTTCATGGCTAACGCCCAAACTTTTTTTAGGATGCCTGTTTTATATTTACTTCCCTGATTTTGTGTTTCTCTCATCCAATTAAGAAGTTGATGATAGATGAGAAGTAAGTGGCGATCTTTTTCATCATCCACTACAGTGGCTTCATCTACTCCGCCCACAAAATAAACTCCTTTATTAATTGGGGTATCTCTGCCAATAATGTGTCTGCCTTTAAAAAGAATTTCTTGAACTTCGGCTCCCTGCTGGCCGTCGGCAGGGTGTAGCTGTTGCTTGGCACGTTGTTGCTCAGCGTACCTTTTTGCATCCTGCGTATATTCCCAGTCAGCTTGCGGTGGTTCGCTCATGGGCTTCTTTTTTAAGAATCTCTGGAATAATTCGTTCATGATTTAATCATACCTTTTTTTATAGTGATGTCTTGTGATTGTTTCTTCATTAGGTTACTACACTTGGTGTAATCAATCCATGTTTTACTAGTGAGATGAAAAGAGATAGACAAAAACAACTTTGGGCAGCACTTTTGGCAGTGGAAGGGATAGGGCGGGGGAGTTTAAAGAAAATTTTAAAGCAATTGGAATCCTTGGATATTCCACTAGAAGATTTTTGGCAGCGCAAACCGGCTCAAATTTGGGAGTTGTGCCAATTAACAGCATCTCAACAAACAGCATTACGAGATTTTCAACAACGTTTTTCACCCGAAGGTTACTACGGGTGGTTAAAGGCGCAAGGAATTAATACGATCATTAGTGAGGATAAAGAATACCCAACATTACTAAATCAGATTGAAGACAAGCCATTAGTTTTATATACAAAAGGTAGTCTTTCGGGGGTAAATCAGCGGCCAATCGCCGTAGTAGGGACCCGTCAAATTTCGGGTTATGGTCGTAATGTCATTGAACAAATTGTGCCGGATTTGGTGGCATATCATGTCAGTATTGTGTCTGGCTTTATGTATGGGGTAGATACTTATGCGCATCAGCAGGCGGTAAAGCATGATGGATACACCGTCGGGATATTGGGTTTTGGTTTTAACCACATGTATCCGGCGGGCAATCACCAGTTTTTTCAAGAAATGCTAGCCAAAGGCAATGGCTTTCTAACTGAATATCCACCTTGGGTGGGGTCGCATCGGAGCAATTTCCCCCAGAGAAACCGGATTGTGGCGGGCATGAGTCTGGCTGTGGTGGTTATTGAGGCCGCCGCAGACAGCGGGAGCCATATTACTGCTGGCTATGCGGGGGATTACGGGCGCGGAGTGTGTGCCGTACCGGGTCCGATTACTAGTAAGTATAGTGAGGGAACTAAAAACCTGATCAATTTAGGGGCAAAATTGGTTGGTTCTGCTGGTGAAATTTTGGAAGAAGCGGGTGTATTTCAAAGTGGCTGGAGCCAGCTTGCCCCAGATGAGAATGGTAGTTTGCAATTATGTTTTGCAGATACGCTGCAGGAAAAAATTTATCAATCCTTGCTTAATGGGTCAGCTACTACTGATGAACTAGCACGACAGTTGCAGTTATCAATTTCAACTCTAAATACTAATCTAAGCCTCTTAGAATTAGAAGGATATGTGGTCTTGCGCAATGGAATTTGGTTAGCAAAAACCCCCTCCAAACTTGTATAGTACAATGACTGACATGAATTTAGTAATCGTTGAATCTCCTGCCAAAGCCAGAAAATTATCAGGGTTTTTAGGTCAAGATTTCCAAGTTGAAGCTTGTGTGGGTCATGTTCGTGACTTACCCAAACAACTAGGTGTTGATGTTGAAAATGATTTTGAACCGACTTATGAAGTAGTGAGTGGTAAACGAAAAATCGTCAACATATTGAAAAAGGCCGCTAAAACTGCTGATAAAATTTATCTAGCCATGGATCCTGACCGCGAAGGAGAAGCCATTGCTTGGCATGTCAAATATTTGATTGAAAATGGCAAACCAAAAAAGAGTCAGGAATTTTTGAGGGCGACTTTCCATGAAATTACCAAGTCGGCAGTACTGGATGCGATAAAAAAACCAAATGAGATCAACATTGATTTAGTTGATGCCCAGCAAGCCAGGCGAATTTTAGACAGACTAGTGGGTTATAAAGTTTCACCAGTTTTATGGCGTAAGGTTCGTCGAGGTTTATCAGCAGGAAGAGTTCAGTCTCCAGCACTTCGTCTAATTGTGGAGCGAGAGAAAGAAATCGAGGCTTTTAAACCAGAAGAGTATTGGGAGGTGGATGTTGCCCTGTGTGTTGAGGATAAAAAAGCGACTCAGCTATTTACAGAAGGCAAATTGCCAGAAGCATTGCCAGCTTTAGTGTTGGTGGGACGGGTAGTTGAGCTGGATGGCGGTAAATACGAACCAACTAGTGAAGGTGAGGTTATAAATGTAGTGGCTGCGCTCAAAACTTCCCAGTATCAGATCACAGAAGTTGAGCAAAAAGAGCGTCGCCGCTGGAGTTTACCACCTTTTACTACCTCGACCCTGCAACAACAGGCAGCTTATCGTTTAGGAATGACTAGTAAACAAACTATGAGCTTAGCTCAGCATTTATATGAAGAAGGTTTGATTACTTATCACCGTACAGATTCCAACAATTTATCTTTTCAGGCTATTAACATGGCTCGTGATTATATTAGCGATACATATGGAGCCAAGTATGTTCCGGAAAAGCCACGAGTATTTGCTAATAAATCAAAGAATGCGCAAGAAGCTCACGAAGCTATTCGAGTAACTAAAATTAAACTCACAGCTGATCAAGTCCAGGCAAAGAACCCTAAATTTACTATTCGCCATCAAAAACTTTATGATTTGATTTGGCGGCGTTTCGTGGCCAGTCAAATGTCTAAGGCGGTTTATGATCAAACTAAAGTCATGATTACAGCTACGGCTAGGGCGGGAATAGTTGTGGCTAGGGCAGAAGATATGGTTCAAGAGACAAAGGGTTATAAAAAAGCTACGCTTAAATCTAATGGTTCAGTACTTAAGTTTGATGGTTGGATGAGACTATTCCCTAGTGGGACCGATGCCATCTTGCCAGATGTCAAAGACAGGCAAGAGCTTTATTATCAAGATCTGGATGCCGCCCAGAAATTTACTCAACCTCCAGCGCGTTATAACGATGCTTCCTTAGTAAAAGAACTAGAAAAATTAGGCATTGGTCGGCCTAGTACCTATGCCAGTATTATTTCAGTGTTGGAAGACCGAAGTTATGTAGAGCGGGAAGAGAAAAAATTTAAACCTACTGCCATTGGGATCACGGTGAGTGATTTTTTGGTGAAGAATTTTACTGATATCGTGGACTATGATTTTACTGCCGAGATGGAGGAAGATTTAGATAGAATCGCTCGCGGTGAAAAAGAGTGGCGCAAAGTATTGGGAGTGTTTTATAAGCCTTTTATAAAAAAGATTGATGAGGTACTAGAGAATGCCAAGCGAGCACAGATTCCAGTTGAGAAACTAAATAAACCTTGCCCAGATTGTGGAGTAGCAGAAAAAGGTGAGTTGGTGATTCGCGCCGGCCGGTTTGGTAAGTTTATTAGCTGTAGTCGTTTTCCAGATTGTAAATACACTGATAATTTTGCAGAAAAAGTCGCCGGGGTTGATTGCCCTCTTTGTCATCAAGGTGCAGTAGTTGTTAAACGTACTCGCCGCGGAGCGGCTTTTTATGGCTGTTCCCTTTACCCTAATTGTGATTGGGCCAGTTGGAAGCAACCTAAAAAAGATGACACGCTTACTCAAGAAGAATGGGCCAAGATGCAGGCTAAACGTGCCAAACGTAAGCAGAGTCGAGTTAAAACTAAAAAGAAAAAATGAAAATCGCACTTTTTGGAGGGGCTTTTGATCCACCCCATCTTGGTCACCAACGCATTGCTCAAGAGATGATCGGTCACGCCATCGTGGATGAAGTTTGGTTTGTGCCGGTATTTGAACACCCCTGGGAAGATAGGCTGAGTAAATGGCATATGGCAGCTTATGAACACCGCAAAATGATGGTGGAGCTAATTTTATTACCCCACACTCATCTTTATGAATATTTGAATGTGAGTTTTACTTATCCGACCTTATTACAAGTTGCTAAAAATCATCCTGAAGATGAATTTTCCTGGATTATTGGTTCTGATAACTTACCTACATTTGGTGACTGGGATTGCTATCAAAAAATCATTAATGAGTTTAAAGTTTTTGCTTATCCTAGGAAAGGCTTCCCTTTAAAGCAATTCTTTGCAGGGATCAATTTACTTGATGATTTTCCAGAGATTGATGTTTCATCAACTATGGTGAAAGAGAAACTTAAGCAAGGCGAATCAATTTCTAAGCTTGTAGATGCTAAAATAGCACAGTATATTCAGAATAATCATTTATATACGTAATTTATATTAAGAAAGAGAGTTGTTATGTTATTACTACTCCAAGCAATTATCGAGGATCTATGTGGACCTCAAGAACTAGAAGTTTATTTAGAAGAAATTAGCCGCGGTGGTTATGATAATAAAAAAGGTTTAATTAAAAATTTTCCAGAGTTATTAGAGAAAGACGTCACCTCAGCAGCTTTAGCTGAAAATCATGAAGTCATTCACTTGGCTATGAGTAAAGAGGCAGGTATCGTTTCGGGACTTCAGGTGGTTAAACAAATTTTTAGTCTCATTGATCCTCAGGTTAGAGTGACTCAATTTGTTCAAGACGGAGATAGAGTTGAGCCAGGAACAGAAGTAATGCAAATTCAGGGTGATTTATGGTCCTTTTTAGTTGGCGAGAGATCAGCTCTGAACTTTTTATGTCATTTATCGGGGATTGCAACGCGGACCAATGATTTTGTGCAAGCGGTTAAGGGTACGAAGGCCAAAATTTTAGATACTAGGAAAACCATCCCTGGATTTCGAGTTTTAGCTAAACAGGCGGTAGTACATGGCGGGGGAATGAACCATCGCATGGGATTGTGGGACATGGTTTTAATTAAAGACAATCATGTGGATACTATGGGCGGAATTCAAGGGGCGGTGCAAGCAGTACGGGATAAATGGGGGGATAAATTCCCCATCGAGGTAGAAACTAGAAATTTAGATGAAGTTAAAGAAGCTCTAAAAACTAAAATAGATCGAATCATGTTAGATAATATGTCTTTAGAAGAAATGAAGGAAGCAGTGGAGGTAGTTAATGGAGCCTGTGAGGTTGAAGCTTCGGGTAATGTCAATTTAGCCAGAGTCAGAGAGATTGCCCAAACTGGGGTAGACTTTATTTCTATTGGTGGAGAACTAACTATGTCTGCACCACGGATTGATTTTTCTCTAAAACATAAGGCAACCTTGTCCTAAATTATTATTATGTCGCTTCAACTGCCCAATCCCCAACAAACTGTTAATGAAATAGTGAGTTTTCTACAGCAGACTTACACGGCTGTGCAAAAGACCCAGGCCGTCATAGCTGTTTCTGGGGGGATTGATTCAGCCCTATCACTCACATTAGTGGTCCGGGCACTTAGCGCGCAAAATGTTATCGCAGTAGCGATGCCCTATGGTGATCAAGATATCGCTGATAGCAAGATGATCTTAGAGTTTAATCAAATTCCCCAGGAAAATTGGCAGGTGATAAATATTAAATCAGTCGTAGACGCGGCAGCGGAAATTGTGGGCATAGGAACTGAGGATAAAATTAGGTTGGGTAATTTAATGGCCAGAACTAGAATGATGATGATTTATGATTTGGCTAAAAAACATGATGCTTTAGTCTGTGGGACGGAGAATAAATCAGAGAAGTATCTGGGTTACTTCACCCGTTTTGGGGATGAAGCCAGTGATGTGGAGCCGATTGTGGGGTTGTATAAAACTCAAGTTCATCAGCTGGCTGAATTTTTAAATTTACCTCTGAAAATTAGACTTAAACCACCTACGGCAGAACTGTGGGATGGCCAAACTGATGAAGCTGAGTTGGGGTTTACTTATGAAGTTGCAGATCAGGTTTTAGAGCAGTTGATAGCTGGAACAGAAATTACAGGCATAGAGCCTGAATTAGTTAAAAAAGTTGTGGAGCGAATTGAGGAGATGGAGTTTAAGCAGAGAGTGCCATATACATTAAACAAATGACTAACTGATGCCGACTATGCAAGGTTGAGGATTTAGGTTTTACTTAACTAAAATTTCCAGCTTACTGCCCATGGCTTGCACTGCGTTTTTAAGCGTACTTAGTGTAGGATTGCCACTCCCAGCTTCAATACGAGCCACCGCTGCTTGAGAAGTTTTCATTTTTTTAGCTAGATCTCTTTGAGAAAGCTTCTTAGCCCGGCGTTTTTCATAGAGTTGTTTAGCCAGCTGATATTCTGGCTCAAGTTTATCCCATTCTTTTTTAAACTCAGGATTTTTGAGTCTTTCTGCCAAGTCTTCTCTCCAGCTAATAAATTTTATTTTATTTTTTTTCATGATAAAATGATGATATCATAGATGATGTCAATGATCTATGATAAATTTATATCTCAGAAGAGCAGCATCTTTTCCAGTAATTCTAATCTCCCATAGTGGCGTACCAGATATTTTTTTAATTTTACTTTTGACTGTTTCTAAACCAAACTCCTCAATATTTTGTATAGTTCTGATGATTTTTGATTGCTGAGTAGAGTTAAGAGAGTCTAAAAATTCTTTCATAGGATTTTTCCCGTTAGGATAAACAAAGTATCTAACGAGATATTTACATTGCATCATTCTTTGACAATAACACGCCAAGATTACACCAAGCGTAGCAATCCGTTTTCTAACCCCTTCATCGCAACCTCCTCTTGCAGCCCTACCCTAGATCCCTTATAAACAAGTTGTCTAATACTAAAACCTGCTGTGGAACCATTATGAACGATCAGTTCGTCCAGAAAAAAATAATTACTGATTACAAAGATCTCGAGAAAAAAATTAAAGCTCACAAAACCTTAGGCCACAGGGTTGTGTGTACCATTGGTTCGTGGGATATGCTCCACATTGGTCACATGCGTTATTTACACAAAGCCGCTGCCAAAGGCGATATTTTAGTAGTGGGCGCTGACAGCGATCGGGGGATTCGGCTGTACAAAAAAAACGAGTTGCGACCAGTAATCCCAGAAGAAGAGCGCATGGAAATGCTGGCCTACCAAGATTGTGTGGATTACGTCACTCTGGTAGATGATGTCAGTGAGGAG
>JAHJTF010000036.1 GCA_018830045.1 Patescibacteria group bacterium
CCCTCCCCCGTCGCTGGGGTGCTAGGTGAGGCGCTGGTCCACCAGCGCCGTCAACACTAACACCCCGATCGCCACCAGTCCCCACCCCCCAGGGACGGTCCACCCCCCGAACTCTAAGAGTCCGGGGGCCCAGAGCTGCAGCAACACTGCTGCAGCGCCAACCCCCCCTTCCAGGAGGGGGATGGCCTCGTGACTCTCATCGTTAACGTGTACGTTAACGACTGTCACTACGAAAAATAAGACCAGGCCGGTGAGGGACCACCGGCCTGGACCGAATACCCAGATCCCCATGGTGAGGATCTGGGCTAAGGACAGGGCTAGGGACATTTTATTTCTCCTTTAAATTTAAAAAGGTCCGCCCTTCTTCCGAAGGGCGATTAGAAAGGCGATCGCTACCAACGCGATCGCCCCTCCCAACCAAACTTCTTGGCTGGGGAAATACTGCCCGATGGCCGCAATTGCGGCCAATCCCCCTAAAAAAGCAAGCGTTGAAATTATTCTCATTTTTTCTCCTTGCCCCCAGGTTCTCCCGTGGGGGCCAGACAAAAAATCCTCTTTCGAGGTTGGCACAAACCAAGGGACTCTTCATCCGCTGGTTTGCGCCAACCTCTTTCACCTTCTCTGACTTGTTAATGTGCCACAGAAAACACTGAATTAATCCGACGCGTTGTCGAATCTTTCTATGCTTCCTGTTTCATCGAATCTTCGCCTTGATTTACCACTAAAAAAATCATTAGCCGGCCCATTATAATAACGCTCAAAATACTGCAACGAAGCACCAGGCCAGCTACTCGTAATTAATTGAGAAAACAGTTCCAGTTTATCCGGATTAAATCTTTTATCATTTTTGGCGTAATCTTGCCAAAAATCATCAGCCACACGTTTTGCCAAGCCCGCCACTTTATTCACTCTGGGGACAAAATCCTTTTTGGCCTTTTTTAATAACTCCGTGACTATTCCCCCAATTGATCCAAATTGATGCCCATACTCATATTCTCTCCAGTTAGCTAAGGTCTGAATCGGTGCGCCTTTTTTTCCACCCACCAAGTCAATAAACTTAATACTTTCTGGCCTATAAACTCCATGAGATACACTCGCTGTCCCATCCACCTGATACGTTGTATTTCTTTTCAAATCAAACAAAATTCTAGCGAACTCATCCGTTAGATCTCTCCTTAAGTTCCATCCTCCTCTACCCATTTGTGGATGATAAAACATTATTGGCGACAAACCCCTAACATAACCAGGGTGAGTTATCTGACTAGCATCAACTCTCCCCGTCGGCACTGTCATCCAATCAGCTACCCGCCAACCGTAACCCAAATCGAGCACCCCTGATAACTGAGCAATTCGATATTCTTTTCCATCCACTACTCTTTGTGACATTCCGTTAGCTGCTACAATATTATCCAGAGGATATTCTTTGGTCAAATTCCCTTCATTAAATGCTTTCCACATTTCAGCCACTTCAAGATCGATATATCTTCCCAAAACCGGCGCAGATTGTCTCATCCAAGCATCGTAATCTACGGTCGTTACAAACAAATCTTCTAACTTCACTTTTGCTATTCGACTAAAATCTCCTTGTCTATTAGTCTTGACTAAAGGATGTTCCTCCGCTAGCTTGCCTATTAAACCCAAATTCAATAAAAATCGCAGTGGGCTTTGATCCATCCGCTGAAGTTCTCTGCCTTTCCCAAAATTTTTGTCTTCCCAAATATTTTCGCCTCTCTCCTTATCATTTCTTTTCATATTATTTTCCTTTCCTGTTAACTCTAGACGAATAACGGCTTCTTTCGCGGGCTATCTTCGCTCCAGCCCCGGCTCCCAAACCTATTGCCAAACTACTGCCTATTGTTATCCCCCCCAAAACCCATGGCCACTCTTCGGGAGTGTAAGTTGTAGTACCCGGAACTGGTGTCCCATCCTTTATTTCCACCCGGGTCTTGCCAGGAGAACCAAGCAAACCATCGGTGTTGGGTGCCGCATAAGTTGGGTACTGAAACACATTGCCCTGACCGTCACGAATTTCGACTCCAGAAAACGGAGTCCGGGTTGGAGTTGGCATTGGAGTTGAAGTTGGAACTGGAGTTGATGTGGGAAGCGGCGCAGGAAACTCAGTCCCCAAAACCATAAGGGTAGAAATAGCCCCTGCCGCGTTAGCCCGAGCCTGACGAGTTATCTCAACCGCGCTTACTGTCGTTGGTTTTGTGGAACAACTTACTAGTAATAAAAGCAATATAGGCAACACGACCCCATAAAAAAACAATTTTTCTCGCGTTAAACTAGCTGATCTCCGTCTTTCTTTTGGCCGATCCGCCTGTGTATCAGCAGATTCCATTCCAGAAATAGCCTCTACTTTTTTCATAGGACCGCAATATACACCTATAATACGCTTGTGTCAAGATTATAGGATTTACAGAATTGTAACGATAGGTTTGATATGTTATTTTAGAATATTTTATTACTTCCCCACCATAAACTCCACCACATCGCCTTCTCTCATCTGGTAGTCGCGTCCTTCCAATCTCATCTTCCCTACTTCCTTCACGCCTTTCCAACCCGAATATTTCACAAAATCATCATAATCCGCCACCCTAGCCTTGATAAAATTTTTTTCAAAATCACTATGAATCACCCCCGCCGCCATGGGCGCAGTCACACCCGCCTTCACTGTCCACGCCCGCACTTCTTTCTCCCCCGCTGTCAAAAAACTCTGCAACTTAAGTTGTTGATAGGCCCGAGAAATCAATCTCTCCAGCCCACTTTCTTTTACCCCTAAATCCCTCAAATACAACTGCTGATCAGCCTCATTAAGACTAGCCAACTCACTCTCAATTTGCGCGCTAATAATTACTACTTCTTCTGCCTGAACTCTCAGTTTTTCTGCCCAACTCACCATCAAACCATCAGCTTTTTTTAGTTGATCTTCATCGACATTAATCACATAAAGAATTTTTTTGGCTGTTAGTAAGCTTAGTTCTCGCGCTACCGCTACCTCATCATCATTTTTTGTCACTTCCTTAATTAGCCTTCCCTGACGTGCATTTTTGGTAAACCGAGTAATAATTGACCATCTTTCTAGCTCCAGCCTATCCTTACTCGCTTTGGGTTGTCTTTGCTTTTCTAGGGTTCCTAAATCAGCAAACAACAACTCCGTCTCAATTATTTCTCGGTCAGTTTTAGCATCCACACTCCCCTCTCGGAGTACATTTTCATCACTAAAATCCCGAAGCACATGACAGACTAAATCCACCTCTCTAATCCTAGCTAAAAACTGATTTCCTAATCCTTCCCCCTCATGAGCGCCTTTCACCAAACCAGCAATATCCACAAACTCAACTGTGGCGGGTTTAATCGGCGGTAGTGTGGTCATTTTTGCCGCTTGGGCCACCACTGCCGCCAGTTTCTCTAGTCTCTCATCTGGCACTGGGACTACACCTACATTGGGCTCAATGGTAGCAAAAGGATAATTAGCTGCCAAAGCTGCCTGTTGCTTGAGGAGAGCGTTAAACAGAGTTGATTTACCCACATTGGGTAGACCGACGATGCCGATAGATAAAGACATAAGGGGTATTGTACCTTAACCAGGATAATTTCTCCCACCGCCCCTCTCCACTTCTATCCTCAACTCTAATTCAAAGAATAACTCATCTAATAAGTGATCTCTCGCCCAATCTTTTTGAGGCTCAGCCAACACTTCTCCTAGACCTTGTAAAACATGGCTGTGACTAACGTTTTTTCTAATGTAACTCTTAACAACTAACAAATAATCAGCCACACTTTGGCCGGTTCTCTCTTGGACAATTTGATTATTAATCGCAACATTCTTGGTTAAAAGCCACCAAGTATCATACAAGTCACGATTCACCAATTTTTTTCTATCAGTAACGGCACAAAGCTTGTGGGCAAACATACTCTCTAAATCTAAGCTCCGCACTGTCAAACCATAAAACTCATGTTCGGTGTAAGTATCACTGAATCTCCTCTTGTTTACCTCAACTTTAACTTTCTGTTTGCCTTTGTCAAAACTCCCTATCCACAACCAAGTAAACCGCTTATCCTCATCTCTTTTAATCTCAAGATTCTGACTCACGATTTTAGCTAAATCCACTCTGGGCACTTGTTCCACATCAGCTTGCTGATGAAAACTAAAGTCTAAATCTGTGGAAAACCTAGGTAAATCATAGAAAAAATATAAGCATGTTCCACCTTTGAAAACCAACTGCGACTGTAGCTGCTGATGCTGATAAATTTCACGCAAAATCCGTTTCATAACGGTTTCATGAATTTGAGTGTCAAGCATATTTGATTCCCGCAATTAAATTAATAACTTTTTCTGTTAAAGCTTGGTTTTGATAAATCTTGGCCACCTGAAGTAGTTTTTCTTGATCGACCTGATCTAAAATATCAAAAGTTAAACTTGGGATTAAATAAAGACTGTCGCAGATCGCCCTCTCTGGATTAGCCAAGCGATAATTGGTTTCTTGTTTTATCCCCAACTCATTAAAAAAAATTTGATCTTGTAGTTGGTGATAAATAAACAATTGGTTATTGGTGGTGATTTTTTTACTAGCTAAAGCCATAGCATGTACTGTCTTGTATTGCTGAAAGTTAATCCCATGAATCCCTAAAGCAGTATGAAAAGAAATATACGCAGGAGAAAAAAGCTTAACTGCTAGCTCTAGCATTGAATAATCTTGGTGCAACGCATAAGTACCACTATAAACTTTAATCAACTTGCCCACTCGCAGATAATATTTAATAGACTCCCATAATTGCTTGCGGTGAGAAATATTCCACAACACCGCTAAATCATCTACAGAAAAAATAGTATGTGGAGAAAGTAACAACTTTTCTATCTTCGTCATCATTTATGGTAAATAATTTACCATATTTGGTAATAATTGTCAAATTTATTTTAAACCCGATACCCTTTTTCTTTTAATGCTTGCTTAATCTCAGCCAGCTCTTGCTCGATCTTTCTAATCTTGACAGCAAAGTCAATCTCCTCTGCCCCCTCTTCATCAATAAAATACGTCACCGGTCGGCCCGTGGCTTGACCAATATCCCTTAGCACCTCTATGCCAGGTTGGGCTCTCCCTACCTCATAAGCACTGACTGTTTTATCAGATAATTGGAGTTGATTGGCCAGCTCTTTTTGGCTTAAACTCGCTTCTGTCCGGGCGTAACGAATTTTTTGACTAATACTTAATTTTTTCTTCATACTTGGGTCCTTGACTCCCCCTGTGTCGGATCGTATTCTAATTAGAGTAGAATTAACTCTAATCAACACATGTCCACTCTAAAACTTAATAGTATCTTGATTGTCGAGCCAAAAAAAGAGCTAGCTGCTCCTTATAGTTGTTTACCTCAAGACGCTCACACCCTCCATGTTACGTCAACCCAGCGCGCTACTCAATACCTACAGGATAAAACTCCAGATTTAGTTATTCTTAGCGCTAGTTACTCTCCACCGCAAATCTTTCACCTGCTGGAAACCCTTAAAGAAAAATCTAGCTCAAATATGTACCTTATTCCTCTCATTCTTGCTATTGATCTAGGTCATAAAAATAGTTTTATCCCCGGGACTTATTGGGGTGAAAAACTTGGGATTGTTAATAGCCTCAGTACTAAAAAAGAAGTCGAGCTGGTGCTAAAGCGAGTTTGCCAAGAACAAAAGAGCTTTGGCTATAACTAACGCCTAGTTTTTTCTCCAATTATTTTTCTCTAATATCCTCCAATTATTATTTTGCCGTCTCTTTCCTACACTTGGTGTAATCATGGTGTGTTTTACTCTTTTTATGGCTAAAACTATGCACCAACTTCCTAAAACTAAACGCCCGCGCGAGCGTCTCATTAGCACAGGGGTGCACAATCTCACTCCAGCAGAGTTGCTGGCAGTCCTTCTAGGTTCTGGTACTACTAAAAAAAACGTGCTGTCTCTGGCTAAACAAATTATCGCTAAGTTTGGCCCCAGTCTCACTACAACCACCCTCAAGCAACTCACTCTTATTCATGGCATTGGCCCTGTCCAGGGCAGTAAAATTCTTGCCGCCTTAGAGTTTGGCAAGCGCGCCTTTAGCCACCAGCTCAAACCTCGTCTGCTCAAGCCAGAAGATGTACTGCGTGAAGTCAATGAAATCCGCACCAGCCACCGCGAACAGCTCATCGGGCTGTACCTAAATGCTCGTTATGAACTCCTGGATAAAGCAGTCTTAGCCGTGGGGGCAGTCAATGCCCATCATATTGAGCCACGAGACGTCTTTGCTCCAGCCATTAAACTCCCCTGCCGAAGTCTAATTTTGACTCACAATCACCCTTCTGGCGACCCTCGGCCTAGCCAAGATGATCTGAGTACCACTCTCAGACTAAAAAAAGCAGGTGAATTATTAGGAATAAGCCTCTTAGATCACCTCATTGTGACTAAAGATGATTATCTATCTTTTCAGCGGGAAAAATTATTTTAACCAAAAATTACTTTAATTGAGTGATTTTTTGACCATCAGCAGTATCTTTGACTGCGTAACCTAAAGAGTGAAGTTGTTCGCGTAGTTGATCTGCTTGGGTAAAATCTTGGTTGTCCCGAGCTTGTCGACGCTGATCTAGAAGCGTTTTGACTCCTGCGGGTAACGCGCCTACGTCCAGCTCACCGCTCCCCAACTCTGTCTTGATCTCCTTTGCTCGTTTTAATCCCAACCCTAAAACTTGATCAAACTCTAGCAGCAACCTCAGCTTATCTTGATTAGCCAAATCTGAGCGAGTCACTTCCCACAATATGGCTACTGCCTCTGGAGTTTTAAGATCATCTTCCATAAATTCAAAAAATCGCTGCTTATATTTTTCAGTAGGCAATTTATCACCCCGCACCCCGCTGGCTGATTCAACTTCAGCTTGTTGATAATCCAATATTAGACCAACCAACCTTTCATAACTCTTCTGCGATCCAGCCAGATTATCCCAAGTAAAGTTTAACTCACTGCGATAATGGGCAGTCAGAAACAATAATTTCAACGCCAGTGGGTGATGACCACGCTCGATTACATCATCAATGGTAAAAAAATTTTCTAGAGACTTACTCATCTTTTCGCCCTCAACCTGGACAAAGTTATGATGCACCCAGTACTTCACAAACGGTTTTTTGCCAGTAGCCGCTTGGCTCTGCGCAATTTCATTAGGATGATGAATGGTTAAATGATCTTTACCACCAGTATGAATCTCAAACTGCTCACCGAGGTACTTCATCGCCATAGCGCTACACTCAATATGCCAGCCAGGAAACCCGCGTTCTGCCCAAGGGCTTGGCCACACCATAGCCCTCTTTTCCCCTTCACGCTCAAACTTCCACAAGGCAAAATCAGTCGGCTTGCGCTTACCCTCAACTTTTTCTACTCGAGCTCCCTCCTTAAGACTCTCCGCATCCAAACGCGCTAATTCTCCATAATCATCCAGCTTGCTAGTGTCAAAATACACTCCATCGCCCTTGATCACATAGGTGTAGCCTTTTTCTTCTAGTTTTTTAATTAACTCAATCTGCGCAGGAATGTGTTCTGTTGCTTTGCAACTAACATCTGGCCGCAAATTACCCATTTTGTCCATCGAATAAAAAAAATAGTCTCCAAATTTTTTTGCTACCTCCCAAACTGGAGTTTTATACTTCTTCGCCCCTTTTTCCATCTTGTCTTCACCCGTATCAGCATCAGAGGCTAGTTGCCCGACATCGGTGATGTTTTGCACAAATCTCACCTTAAACCCAACGTGTTTCAGCGTCCGAATGAGAACATCATCCATGGCGTAACGCCGCAGATGCCCTAAGTGGGCGTAATCATAGACAGTGAAACCACAGGCATAAAACCCCAGATGCGGGGCTTGGAAAGGCTCAATTCTATCAATTTTTCTAGTTAAAGAATTATAGAGTTGCATCTTATAAAAAGCAGTATCTCATTAAAATTTCTCTCCCCCTCCACATTAAAATTTCTTCCCCACTTGACTCAAGCCCTGCCGAGATTGCTGGACCATGCTCGCAGTTTTTTGTTTCTTACTCATCCCGCTCGCTGGTCCAATTGGACCTTTCTTAGGACTAGATGGAACCATCACCGCGCTTTGTTGCTTGGCTTCTTTCTCTTGTTTTTTGCGCTCTTCTTCCTCTTGCTCTCGCTTTTTCTTTTGCATGGCTTCTTGATATTTTTGCCCAGCTACTTGTTGTTGTTCTTCTGTTAATTTCCCAAAGCGCTGGTGAAGGCTTTGTTTTTTGGCTTGTTCTTGCGGAGTGTCTTGGGTATTAATATTTAATAAAGCCTTCAGGTCAAAAATACTCACCAAGCCTTTTTTAATATCTTTCAACGGCCGCCTCATCAATTCGTCTTGAAAACTACCTACCTCGCGAGGTTTTTGAGGTTGAAATGTACCTTTACCCTCGCCACTAGGTGCCTTGGCATCAGTTTGGGGTAGCAAGGGATGAGTGCCGCTTTTCCCAGAGGCTGGCTGAGTGTTGGTTTGTTGCTGAGTAAGTTGTTTTTGTTGGCTAGCGGTCTTAAAAGCTGACTCATCTAAATGTTCGTTAAATGCACCCATCCCGGAGTTAAATCCCCCCATGGGTCTAGGTTGAGGTCCTGGTTTTGGTCCTGGCATGTCTTAAACCTTTGTGTGTCCAAGTTGACGAATTTTATAACCCTCTTGATCTAATTTGCTTTTCTGGAGCCGAGCTTCCTTAGCCTGTTCTTGTGCCTGACGAGCCTGGCCAGCTGGAGTCTTACCAATCTCCTGCATTTTTTGTAGTTGTTCTTTGATTTGCTCAGCCTCTTTAGTTTGTTGTTGCTCTCGGAGCACTAACAGCTCCTGCTGTTGGCGCTGTTGATCTTCTGCTTCAGCTTGGTCCTGCTTATTTTTTACGGCACCCTTGGCGTCTTCGAGAACATCCTCGAGAATATCTAAAGGGCTTTTTTGTTTTGCCCCAGATTTTTGCTGGGTATTGGCTGGAGTCTGAGTTGGAGAATCAGTCATGAATCTACGATACTAGAAAACAAAGAGCTTCTCAACTCGCATTAGAAACATTCGGTCCCTTTGAGACTGGAATCAATTAGGCCGCCGCATTAGGCGCCGTTGTTTTTTTAAACGTTTTTCCTTAAATTTTCGAGTTTGGCGGATAACTTTATCAGTGGCGTTGGTAAGCGCTTTGTACATATCTGCGCCCTTACATTTAGTTACCAAAATTTCCCCTGGTAAATCAACTACATATTTAACCAAAGCGTTACGATCGCGTTTTGAGTTAGTTACTAGTTTTTCTAAAAAAACTTGGACTTTGGAAATCCGCTGGCCAAGCTTCTCTAACTTCAAGGCCTGTTCTTTAGCAAATTTTCTCAGAGATTGAGTCACTTTTAAAGTTTTTGACGCGATCAAAACGCGCATATTATCATAAGTGTAAATGAGACAAAAACGATTTACAAGGGGCGTCTGCCCTCGAGTGCTCGAGCAATAGTCACCCCATCTGCATACTCAATATCTGCCCCAATCGGTAAGCCATGACCAATACGAGTAATTTTAATTTTTATGCCTTTATCTTCAATAAGTTCACGAATATATAAAGCGGTGGCTTCACCTTCCATAGTGGGATTAGTGGCTAAAATCAATTCCTCTACTCCATCGAGGCGATCTAAAACATCTTGCAGATATAACTGGTCTGGCCCCACATTATTAAGTGGGTCAATCGCCCCGTGTAAGACATGATATAAGCCCCGATATTTATCAGAATGTTCAATCGCCAGCTGATCTAGGGGGGACTCCACCACTATCAATAGATTCCCATCACGGCTGACATCATCACAGACTCCGCAAGGATTAGTTTCGCTAACGTTATGACACCGCTCACACAACACCGTATCAGTCTTTAAAGCTACAAGTTTTTGTGCAAAATCTTCTAGCTCTTCTTTGGGATGACGCAGTAAATAAAAAACTAACCTTTGGGCAGACTTAGGCCCAATACCAGGTAGTCTCTCAAACTTTTCAATTAAACGTAAAATAGGACGTGGAAGCTGTGCCATAAATCTTTTAATTAACTAATCGATAATGCCTTTGTCTTTTAAAACCGCAATGACTTTCCCATGAATTTTTTGCTTACTTAAAAGTTTACCACCCTCGACACACTCAATAATCTGCCAGTGTTTATATTTTTTAGCCAACTGATGATACATCTTAATTGATTTCTGCTGATGGTCTAAGTCTTTTTCTGCTTCATCTTTTTTGCCATTATTATTCTTTATAGTTAGTTTTTTATCCAATAATTTTTGCGAAATCTCTGCTGGCACATGCAAAAACAGCACAATATCTTCTTTGGGAAGTTTGTGTTCTTTGTACTCCATGTTGTACAGCCATCTGAGAAAACTAGCTTGTTTTTCTACTGGCAGTTTTGAGGTTTGGTGAGCCATATTAGCAGAGGTATAACGATCCGCTACTACGACATTCCCTTCTTCCAACCACTCCTCCATTTCGTCGCGGGCAGTTAATCTATCCAGCGCAAACGCCAAAGATGATAAATAGGGGCTAACCTCATTATTTCCCCCAAACTCTCCCTTGAGAAATCTAGCCACATGCTGACCGTGAAATGAAGTGTGATAGCGAGGAAAAGAAATAAACTTGTTCTTGATCTTATTTTTTTGTAAATACCCTAGTAACAGCTCGGTTTGTGTAGCTTTACCAGCACCATCTGCACCGTCAATCACCACCAGCTTACCAGTAACCTGTTGTTGATATTGAAAATGAGCGAAATTCTTTTTAAGAACTGATTTTAGATTGCTTTTAGTGTAGTGCGCTACATAAAGCTCATTATGGCCCGCAATCATTATGGGCAACTGATGACTATTATCCTGATAAAAAAGAGCCAGAACTGGAATATTGTGATCTAAAGCTTTTTCCATCAATAATGCCGTACCCCAAGAAGGGGCAGTTACCTCAGCCACCATTGCGTCAGCTTTTTTAATTGTCTCTACCTCCCGGTCAAAAATCTGGCTAGGAGTTAATCCTCCACTAGGATCAACTGAGGGATCAACTACATGTTTTGATAAAACCTCATGACCCAAATGTTCAATCTCCGTGACGATTTTTTTATACAGCGGTAAGTAATCATCTCTTTCTAAACTAATAGCAGCTCCAAAATAAATTTTCATAATGGTTTTTAAACTAAAATATGAGCGGGAAAACTCATTTAATGATGATAGCGCAGTCTCTACCTTCTGCCAATTAGCTGATATTCTAACAAGAGAGTTTGGGGAGATAGTTGTTTTTGAGTTACTAAGCCAAGCTTCAAATCTAATTCCTGATTAAATAATCTCACCCCCTCGCCAAAGATCACTGGCTCTACGGTGAGATATAGGGTTTTTACTACTCCTGATCGTATAAACATGGTGTAGATACTCGACCCTCCGCAAACAGCTGTTTCATTAAAACCAAGTTTACTAAGCTTGGCGAGCAGTTCTTTAGGCTTGAGCTTTGTATAATAAACCTGATTTTTTTCTAACTTCGCTTGATTCTCAACTAATCTGGTTTTATCACTGCGAGAATAAACAATTGTCACTCGATCTGGAAGCGGTCGACCAATCGTCTCATAAGTACTTCTACCCATCACCACTACCCCTGCCTTTTTACTGCGCGCATTAAACCATGCGGCGTCTTCTTTGCTTGTCCAGCGAGTGGAGTTGTGCTGGGCATCTCTACCAATGAAGCCATCGGCGGTTAAAGCAACAATTATAAAACAATGCATATGTTCGTTTCCCAAACGATACTAAAAAATACTAATACCCGGTAGTGCCTAGCCCCCCCCGATCTTTATTCCCTAACTCCGCAACCTCTTCTATCTCTATTCTCTCCCGAGGAAGAATAATGAGCTGAGCAATGCGCTCACCTTTTTTGACTACCACTGGTTGATTAGTAAAATTTAATAGCGCCGCCTGATACTCATCGTTGTCACCGCAGTAATCCTCATCGCCCACTCCAATCCCATTGGCCATCATCAGACCTTTTTTATGCAAAGAACTTCTGGCGGCTAGCAAAGCCCAATGATCTGGAGGTAATTCTAGAGCGATATTCAGTGGCACGTAACCCACTCTTTTGGGGGCAATAGTTATATCTACTCGGGCATAAAGATCCAGGGCTGCTGCCTTGTCAGTTTGATATTCTGGTAGAGATAAATTTTTATCAAAAAGTTTAATTTTAAGCTTCATAATTTTTTATTTCGCTACAAGCCTATTGGCCTTGCTCTGTCGATGCTAGTTCCAACAGCGTTTGCTGCACCTTAGCTATCGACACCGCAAATCCTGGCATATAATTAATCTGCTCATGATAATCTATATCCTCAAAGTACGACAGTTGCCCTCTTAGCAAGACCTCATCGAACAATCCTTTTCCGTATAGCTTGGTAGTTCTTTCACAGACTGTTTTGAGCGAAAATTGCTTAAACAAAAAATACATATCAACATAATCCTTCCACTTTGCCCTCCGCCCCAGAGTAAACGCTTTCATACAAGCAATCGTCAGCATATCTGGCATCCCGATGATCTCTTCCCACCATTTCGTAACTGGCAGATCATACTCGTACCGATACCACGTCATTTTCACACCATGGGTAACAAGCGTCAGTTGATCCGCTTGGTTTACATGAGTTATTTCCACTGGATAATGCTTGCTAATTATTTCGATAATTTTATCATTACTAAAATGATTTTTAGTAAATAAATCAAAGTCTATCGACCGCCGATGTCCAAGCTGTAATGCCAAAGCCGTTCCACCCACTAGATAATAATCCTTTGCAAACTCTCTGATCAACTTCACTAATTCAAGTTGCTCCGGAGTTAAAATCTCAGTGTGCATATTTTGCCAAATAATTATTGAATAAAGCTATTTTTTCCGGACGCAAATTAACTCGCTTTTTTATTTTTGTCATATATTGGTAAAGTTTATTGATTTCAACAACACCCCAGTGTTTTTTCAGATACAAAAAATCACTCCACCGACCATAATTCATCACCCCCTCCAATATCGCCTCTTCGTCCAGTTGCGTCACGTCCGGCACCCACCACCAATACATCTTCCGCTCCCTTAACCAATCATGATTAATTCTACTCATAACTCGAGTATATCCTATCACAAAATTAGTGGATACTATAGAATGCGTCCATGACTAAAAAAGCAGCTAAAAAAATAACGCAAAAGCGCGTGGTTGACCCTACCTATGCCAAGTCTGACGAATATCAACAAGTGCTTAGCGCCATTGCCAGCGAAGGCAAGTGTCCATTCTGTCTTCAAAATTTTAAGTATCACAAGAATGACATTTTGAAAAAAGAAGCGGGTTGGTTAATTACAAAAAGTAGTTGGCCGTATGAGAATACCAAACATCATTTTTTAATAATTAATCAAACTCACAAAGAAAAATTTTGTGAATTAACTCTAGCGGATTTTCAAGCAGTGATGATATTAATTAACTGGGCGATCAAAAAATATGAGATTAAAGGCGGCGGTCTCACCTTTAGGTTTGGGCAGACTAAATTTACCGGTGCTACCGTCTGTCATCTGCATTTTCACCTGATTGTGCCAGAAATAAACCCAGAAACAAACCGTGCCAAAACTGTCAGTTTCCCCATCGGCTAAGGCTAAACTACGGCTCGAGCTTTGCTAAACTGTAACCCGAGTTTTGCTAAACTGTAACCCGAGCTTTAATGTGAGGGTGAGACTGATAGCCCCCCAACTCAAAATCCTCAAATGTAAAACCATCAATACTTTTAACTTTTGGATTCAGTTTCATGGTGGGAAATGGATAAGGAGTGCGTTTCATTTGCTCTTTGGCTTGGTCAAAATGAATGTGATAAAGATGGGTATCTGAGGTAGTATGAACAAACTCCCACGGTACTAAATTAGTTACTTGGGCTACCATCATCAAGAGTATCGAGTAGGAAGCAATATTAAATGGTACGCCCAAAAAAACATCTGCACTGCGCTGAAACAAATGCAGTGAAAGCTTATCTCCAGCCACATAAAATTTAAACAAGCTATGGCAGGGTGCTAAAGTCACCCTATCTACATCCTCGGGGTTCCAGGCTGTAACAATCAGGCGCTTGGAACTAGGATTAGTTTTAATCTCCTCAATCACATTGGCAATCTGATCAATTTCTTTGTTATCACGTGTTTGCCACCGGCGCCACTGCGGACCATAAATTGGACCCAAATCACCTTCTTTCCTACCATATTTAGCACATTCTTCTTTGGTCGCCCATTCATTCCAAATGGTTACTCCATGTCCATTGAGCCACTGATTATCACTTCTACCCTTGAGAAACCATAATAGTTCGTAGGTAATAGACTTCAGATGGAGTTTTTTAGTGGTTAATAAGGGGAAACCGTATTTTTGGAGATTAAATCTCATCTGATGACCGCACAAAGCGCGGTTATTGATGTCCCCTTTATAATCACCTTTGTCCTCGCCCTCATCTAAAATCATTTTCATTAAATTTAAGTACTGATATTCAGGGTGATCGGCACTAATTTGTGGTTGTTTATTCATGAGAACCTCCTTTCACCTGCATAACTTCTACCAGACCTGCGGTCATGACTTTAAGCCCATCTAAAACCGAAGAGCCTTCGGCGAAAAAACAACGCTTAATACCACTCATGGCAATCAGTTTAGCACACACCGGACAGGGAAAATGAGTCACATAAAGATCACTATTTTTAAGGCTAATTCCTTCTGCCGCGGCTCGCGCAATCAAACTTTGCTCAGCATGAATGAGATTGGCTAGCTCTGGACGCTCACCTACCTTGAGATAATCACGCACCCCACCTTCTTGGTAAGGCGTGTGGTCATCTGACATACCCTGATTGTAGCTAGTGAGTAAAACCCGACCCCCCTTGACTGCCAGCGCCCCAATCTGCCGCCACCAATCCCCGCTTTTTGCACAAAGTTGATAGGCTTGTTGGATAAACTTGACGTGCCTTTGATCTGTAGTGATAGGACCATTAAATTCTGTCTGCGATAAAACTTGATCACGATCCCATCTTAAAAAAACTGAAGCCAACTTCACATCACTTTGCGCAAAATACTGCTTGTGGAGGGCCCTGCCAACCTGATCGTTGATTAATAACAACGGCTGATTTTTTAATTCGATTATATTTTGTTGCGTTAATACTCTTACCTGTTTAATACCCATTGCTTGTAACCAAGCTTTAACTTTTCCAGCTGACAAGGCCGCGATTGTGGGTTCGAATTGACTTAATCGAGAGACTAATTTTTCATCAATTAAATAAATTTGCTCAATATCAGTTTTTGACTCAAATAAATCTAAGTAGCCCTGATGGATGACCGGCACATAAAGAAGTAAGTTTCTTTTTTTTGCAACCATATTTTTTTACAATCATATTAACGCTTTTGTATCGCCTGCAACATGCTCTCCAAGTGATTTTTAACTGTTTTCTCAATAATCTTAGTTGAGGAAGTACGCAACGCCTGCCGCGGCAACTGCACCACTTCCCCCACAAATTTTTGGATATCTTCAATCTGCTTTTTGGGGTAACTATCAGCAACAGCTATAAACACATCTGGTTGGATGGCTTTAATTAAATCATACTGCCAAGTCCCCTCCTCACTGACATCATCTACCAGAGTGACGTAATCCACACAATCTTGGTAGGCCAGCATTTCCATGCGCTCTTCTTCTGGGATTACTGGTCGCAACTCGTTTTTTTTGTACAGCCGAATCCCCCGATCGCTGTCAGCGCC
>JAHJTF010000037.1 GCA_018830045.1 Patescibacteria group bacterium
CCTGCAGTAGTAAGAAAAGACCTTTGAATAGATCTTTTTTAATTTTATTTACTATCTAAAATGCATGTTTGTGATCAAATTGGGGTCTATAGAAATATTGATTTCTTCTTCATTTAGATCATATAGCTCTAGAGTATAACCAGGATAATCAATGATTTTTTCTGGTTGTTTGTTGATTCGTATTTTATTTAATTGCCAATCTTCAGAGGTTGAGAATGGGTTTTTAGGATCATCTTCGCCTTTAACCAGTATTGTTTGGGCTTGTTTTGAGTATGAAGTTGCTTGAGAATTTGGGTGTTGGCGTTGATAAAATTTGAAAGCATATTTGAGCGGATAGGCGAATTGATCTTGAGAGTATAAAAAATAACCTCTGTTGGGTTTGCTCAATCCCTCAGCAGATATTTGGCTGAGCAATTTCCAAGATGAGACATCAAATCGGTTATTGTAATATCTCATTGAGTCTTTCGCAGTGAACGCTAAAATTATTGTTGCTATTAGTAGTAAGATTTTTGCCTTTTTTGAGCCATTTGTAACAATCGCTATTAAAAAGAATAAGATTCCAAAAAAGGGGCTAAAGTAATATAGCCAAACTGTTCCAGAAAAAACTACCGTGGTAATCCACCAACCAACATATAGATAAATGAATAGCTTTATTGAAAGTTTGACTTCTTGTTTTTTTGTTTTAAATCCCAAAAATAAGAAGATTGAGATAACAAGTAGGCTTAAGTATTTATTCAGTCCAAAAATGTTTACTCCATCTAGAAATAGGAGCTTAATTCTATCTAAAACTCTTAGCAGAATACCCGCATCTTCATTTCCAGGATAAGTAATATAGCTTATTGCTGACCTGATTTGCAAAAAGTCATGTCTGAGATCAAATAGAAGAAAAGTAGAAAGAGGAATTAAGAATGTTAGAGCCGAGGGTATTTGCTTGAGTTGTTTTGTTTTTGCTAACCGATATATAAATATTGGAAACAAAATCATAGCAAGGGGTACAGCAAATGCCATTTGAAATTGTACTAATAAGCCCAAAATGAACCAACCAAGAGCAGATATTATAAATTTAGGATTTTTGTACCATTTTAAGAAAATATAAAAAATTACAAAGCTAAGCAAGTTGGCTAAATAGTTATTAGTTGGATAGGCTGCTGAAGGAAGAAGGGAAAGAGAAAAACCAATTGTGGCTAGGAGACTAACCGTTAGGTTTTCGGTCTTTTTAAAAATCAAATAAAGAAATAATAAGGCAGATGCTATTCCCAAAAACCACCAGAACCAACCCATTGTTATGGGGTTGCCTTTAGATATGATAAAAAATGGTAAATTAATGTAATACCAAAGAGGACCATGAAAAACTCCTGGAATTCCTGATCTAGGTCCTATCAAAGTTGGACTTTTTGTTAAGACAATTTCATCCATGATCAAAAAATCACGAGCCACGTCTGTATGGAACAATACGTCTCCGTGCCAAAGATGTATGGACATTAATATCCAGACTAGGAAGAGGGAGAATAATAGAAATTTTTCAATAAAATTAATTTTTTTAGGTAATAATTTCATCTATCTAAGTATACATACTGAATTTTTAATTAACAAAATAGGTTCTAACACCATCCACTAGTCCCTGCAGCTGATAAAAAGACCTTTGAATAGATCTTTTTTAATTAGGTTCTACCATTTTATCTATTTTTTTCTGTCTGATAGAATTAAAGTATGAAGTTGATGACCTACAATATTTTAAACGGTGGCGAAGAACGATTGCCTCTAATTAAAAGTATTATAAAAGAAGTTGGTCCAGACTATCTCACGTTGAACGAAGCAAATGGGTTTTCAGATAACAATAATAAAATATTAAATGAGCTTGCTGAAGATCTTAAATTTGAGCATTATAATATTGCCTTATCTGGTGAATATGATTATCATGTTGCAGTATTTTCAAGGCGTAAGTTCACAATAGTTAAAAAACTTCAACCTTTAATGAGGGCCTGTTTAATCACTTCATTAAAAACTAAGGAGGGTTCGCTATCAGTTGCTAGCTTGCATCTCACTCCATATACAGAAGATTTGCGTCATCCTGAAATAGACTTGATTATCAAAAACCAGAAAGAATATAGAAATAGAATTCTGACTGGTGATATGAATTCTTTGTCAAGATATGATGGTTATCAAGTTGAAATGGTTAAAGATTTAAATGAAATGCAATTAAGAAAATTTACCACAGATGGAAAGCTGAGGTTTGATGCAATAGATAAAATTTTAAGTTTTGGGTATCACGATGTGGCTGTGAAGCTAAATAAAAACAGTGATTACACAGCTCCTACCCTTATTAATGAACATTCAGCTCACTCTAATATGAGATTGGACTATTTTTTTGTTTCAGACTCATTAGCACCTAAGTTAGTTAGTTATTCAGTAGTAAAAAACGATAAAACAGAGAAAGCATCTGATCATTACCCGGTGGTGATGGCAATAGAAGGTTTGTAGTTTATATTAGTCAGATAGGTTACCACATCGTTTACCAGTCCCGGCTTGACACATTAAGTTCTATTTAGTTAAACTTAGATTTATCCTTTTGCCTCAGGAAATGAGGTAATTACCTCAGTATTATTGAAAGTCCGGAAAGGCCTTTGAAATGGAAAAAGAAAGAGGCTGGTTTGAATTTGGGGAGAAAAAGCATAAAAGACAAAAAGCAGAGAAGAGAAGAGCGAGGGAAAAAGAAAAAACTGGAAATGGAAAAGAACAGCGTAGAAAAGAGCGTGGTGGTAATCGTCAATCAAATGGTAGGTAACAAGATGTAGCGTTGGCGAGCTGTTTTTGTATGAGATAATAACTGCATGGAAAATCAGAGCAGACAACAAACTAAGACTGAAGAGGCCTTTACAAAGATTCGGGAGCTTGAGAAGCGAGTTTCTCCAGAGCAAGAGTACATTATTGGGGCAATTGCTACCTATGTTTACTTGGTTATGCTGGTAAGTCCCGAGCAGCTTCCTGCTCAAATACAACCAATGATTGAGCTGTTTAATAATATTCCGATGGGAAGATTTAGTCTTTGGTTGACGACAGCGGTGGCATTTTTAGGGTCAGTTGATGGCGCAAGAAGACTAGTATTAGATTCATTGCCATTTTATAAGGCATATTTACAAGTTTTTTTATTAAATAAGATTGAGTAATAGGTTCCAACATCATCTAGTGTTATAATTCTCCCGTATGTTTAAACTCAAATAATCCCCGAAAGCCGATGATATGAATGAAACACCTCCTTCAAATTTAACTCTGGAAGAACAAGCTAAGTGGTGGAGAAAACACGGAGCTAATATGGATGGGATAAAAACACTTGATGGTCTTGAAAGAAAATGTCCAAGATGTGAATCAAACAATCCTTGTTCAGGAAATGATACTTGTATTGTTTGTGGAGAATCATTGAAGAATGCTGAAAAAGTATTTACTACTCAACACTGTACTTTAGCACAAAATTATTAACTAGGTGTCAATATCCTTGCTGTATAATTTTCATTTATCTATGTCTGAATTATTTGTCCAGCAGCAAGGTCTTTATATTAAGAGTCAGGTGGAAAAGAGGGAAAAGTCTGTCTTGGGGGAAGGGGAGCTTCGTAGAAGAGTAATTGAAAAAATTAAGAAACTGGATGGAAAACAGCTAGAGGAAATTCTAAGTATATTTTCGGTATTTAATAAAGATATTAATTCTAAGCAATTAGTTGATTTCATGGTAAAAGCAATTGAGAATGCTAAGCGCTCATACCGCTGGAGTCACAATGGCGAAATTTTTATGGGTTACTATACATCTAATAAAGGTTTTTACACCACCTTACTTCATGAGCTTGGGCATTATTTATTAAAAAAGTTAGAGATTGATATTAATGATGAATATAAAAGAGAAGATTTTTGCTGGTTATTCTCAAGACTTGTTTGCCAAATTTTAGATTTATCATATTCCTCTTCTAAGGAGACAATTTATAAATTTATTTTAGTTTTAATAAAAATGTTGGGGAGAAACAAAACCCTAGCTGCGGAGAAAGTGTTTGAATACTTTTTGTTAAATGCCCGGCACGAATTAAGCTTTTTAGACGAAGCAGCACTTGTGTGGAGTGATGATGGTCGGCCGATGTTTAAAAAATAAGTTCCAATATCAAATCTCGTTGATATTATGAGTCAGTGACTCATTAAATCCTGCCCAGGTCATGCGGATAAATTGAGCATTTTTTTGTAGGGCAGCGATGTTTTTAGCATTACAATAGCTCATGCCTGATCTTAACCCTCCTAATAATTGATAAATGATTTCTGCCACTGATCCTTTGTATTCAATTAGCGCCTCCACTCCTTCGGGAACAATAGTGGTGACATTTTTATCTACTTGTTGCCTGGTGGCGGAGTCAATTTGAGACATGAATGAGGCCGATCCGCGGTGAATTTTGTAGCGTCGGTTTTTTCTAATAATAATCTTGCCTGGGCTTTGATCTGTGCCCGCAAACCAACCAGCTAACATCACGGCCGCGGCTCCGGCTGCTAAAGCTTTGGTAATGTCACCTGGGTAATTAGTGCCACCATCAGCAACAA
>JAHJTF010000038.1 GCA_018830045.1 Patescibacteria group bacterium
AGAAATAGTCGTTTTTTCATTTATTCTTTGGGAGGTATATTTTAAATCTAATTTTTCCATCACTACCATAGACGAGATGATCTGCCCAGCCAGGCTCGATCTCATCTTCATTACTGGCTACTACAATCGTATTATCTCGGGTAATATCTCCCACATGAATATTATCGGTAAATTCATATTTGATTAATGATCCACCCTGATACCAAATGGGATTAGTTTGCCGAACAAAAAGAGCGTAAATATAGGGTTGACCATAATCACTCGTAAACAAAATTTTATCAACCCGATTTTCATAAGGAGCTACATAAGAAAAAGCCTCTAAGTAACCATCTTTGAAATCTGAGGCTGATTGGGCTGCAAAAACAGTGTAGTAGTCTGAGATATAAGCCACAAACAATAAAAAGTGAACTAAGACTAAAGTACCGATCACGCTCTTTTTAATGGTTGTATTTACAATTTTACCAAGCAAAGTTTTTAACCCAAACACAGCCAGAAAAATAAATCCCGGTAATGCCAATAGAGCTCGATTACTATGAGGAATTTCTTCGCCTAAGGCGGCGGGAATTAGGCCCACCACCACTAGTACTAACCCAAGGTAAAAAATTTCTTGATCCTCATTTGTAGTTTTTATAAATCTTAATCCATAAATAACTCCCAGAATTACTAATACTAACGTTGTTGGCAGTAGTACCCCCCAGTTACCACCTCCATGACGTAACGTAGTAGTTTCACCGAAAATTAAAAAAGCAGGGGAGAGGTGAATAAAAAATTGCTTTAAAACGGTTGTGATTAGTTCTATTCCTGACAGTTCGTCTAGAATTGTCGTTCCCAGCCTTTCTAATCCTCGACCCTGAAATGAATCCCAGACCATCGGCATCATTAAAACTAATCCCACTCCCCCAGCTATAACATTCTGTGTAAGCTTTTTGAACACCTCTTTACGATGCCAAATAATTAAGACTAACACTACGAGCGGCACCACCAATTTAGCGCTATGATAGGTGTAAATTGCAGCCACGGATAGTAAAACGGCTAAGACTAAATTGAGGAGTTTTTTCTTTTTATTTTTTAAATAACAAAATAGAAAATATATACCCCAGATAAAAAAGGCCAAAGACATTCCGGCTTCAAAACCAGCTCGAGAATAATGGAGATGCCACGGAGAAAACGTCATAATTATTCCAGCCACTAGGGCCCATTTTTTCTGAGTTATTTTTTCCATCAGCAACATCATCCCTGCAATAGCAGCAATTGAAACCAGGGCAAATGGCAAACGCACTGCCCATAAATTCATCCCAAAAATTGCAGTAAAAAAACCATTCAAATAGATTGCTAATGGCGCCTTGTAATCACCAAATGACATAAAAGAAATTGGCAAGCGATGCAGCCACTCATCGCGACGGGTATGAAAGATGGCAAAACCATTGTAACCAATGGCTGCTTCATCCCAGGTCATACCATGAGGGACATGGCCCAGTTGGTAAAATCTTAAACATGCGGAGATAATCAAAATAAATCCAAAAAATAAGCCAAATTTCTTTTTACTCACTTGATTATGATAACACTAAGATTTTAAACTTTTCCATAGCCTGTTTGCGATGAGAAATCTTATTTTTCACTTCATTACCCAACTCTCCAAAAGTCTCATCAAAACCATCGGGAATAAATAGTGGATCATACCCAAACCCCAGGTTGCCTCTAATTTCATTAGCAATTTTTCCTTTGACTTCACCGGTAAAATATTGTGCTTTCTCAGTTACTGGATCATATAAACATAAAACTGACACAAACTTTGCGAAACGATCTTTTTTCCCCGCTAGCATCTTTAAAAGCTTCTGGTTTCTAGAATCCACACTTACTCCAAAACGGGCTGAATGAACTCCGGGGCGACCATTCAAGGCAGAAACTACTAATCCCGCGTCCTCTGCCAGAGTTAAAATTTGCGCCACATCACCATAGGCCTTGGCCTTTATAAAAGCATTGGCTTTAAATGTTTTACCACTCTCCTCTGCTACTACACTGTGTAGTTTTGGGAAATCGTTTAATAATAACAGCTCAACACTACATTCGCTCAAAAGCTGTACGGCCTCCTCTACCTTACCCTGATTTGTGGTTGCAAAAAGAAGTTTCATTAAAGACTGATACTAGGAGTTTCCCCCGCCCAGCATCCCACCCAATCCTCCAGTCATGCTCTGCAATTTTTTAGCGGCTAATTCCTGAGACTTTTTAATGGCTTTGTTAAGGACATCAACGGCTTCCTGGCTGGAAATACCTTGAACTGAAAAATGCTTTATTTTCTGATCACCAGAGATAACTACCACAATATCCCCTTCTTCAATTCTAATTTCTTCTCCAGCTAACTCTTGTTGCATTTTTTTAGCCTGTTTGCGGAGCTCATTTAAATTACCAAGCGCTTTTAGGGGATTTGACATAAAATTCCTTTATTTAAGATTATTGCTTATTAATATTAATTACACCAAATTGTACTATATTAAGACTTCTTCGGCTAGCGCTACCAAGTCCTGAATCTCGTTAGATTCTTTCAGCTCTGCGCTTTGCGGAGGTTGGGAAAGCTCGTACTCAATCTCAACTACACCTCCGGCAATGGGAATGGCACACTCACTAATTAGTGCCTTAAATTTAGCATTCTCCAACTGTTCTTTATGAAATTTATAAAAAACCCTCACCTGCGCAGTCCCGTTGATTCCTTTTAGGGGCTTGGCTGAGCGCAATAAAGCCTCTAAAGTGATATTGCGTAGTTTGACAGCCGCCAAGAGTTGAGACCAATTTTTGATTAATTTTTGACTATCCCCAGTAAGAACCGATGAAGATTTATTCTCTACTGGCGATGATTGGCTAGTTTTTGTTTTTGGTTCGATATTTCCTCCACCTTTGGAACCACTAGAGGCGCGATTAATTAACTCAAGAATTTTTAGTTCAAGTGGCAAATGGGCAATGGGAGAGATCAGAAACTCTACCCGGGATAACTCTTTGAGCAAAAAATGAGAGATTTTTTGTGATGTGAATGGCTTGCCGGTCTTAATTCCTAAGTTTTGCAGCAAACAAAGATGCAGATAGTTTAGTAATGATTTGAAGAAAAATTCTTCATCTATGTTTCTGGAGCGCAAATCTTCAAATAATTGAGCAATGGCTTTTTCATCTTTATCTAAAACATTAGTCAGTAGTTGGGTAACGTCATGGCTGACCGAGCTTGATAAAATACTTTCTACCGTCTCGAGATTAACTTGACCATCGGTCGCTACCATCTCTAACATCTTGACCGCATCTCTGAAACTCCCGTCGGCTCTTTCTGAAATTAGATCCAGAGCTTCTTCTTGAAAACTAATTTTTTCTGCTTCTAAAACTCCTCTGAGAGCTTGTTTGAGTTCTTCGTGGTCAGCTTTACGAAAATGAATCACACTACAGCGAGATTTAATGGTCTCAGGAATTTTATGAAACTCAGTAGTAGCCAAGATAAAAACAGCATGAACTGGCGGTTCTTCTAAAAGCTTTAATAATGCATTAAAAGCAGCTGAGGTTAGCATGTGAGCTTCATCTAAAATATAAACAGTCATTTTGCCATCTTGAGGTGGTAGAGCTACTCGTTCCTTGAGCTCACGGATATCGTCAATACCACGATTGCTGGCGGCGTCCATTTCTTGAACTATGAAAGATTTGCCTCGATAAATTCGATCATTAAAATTAAGCTCAAAATCGGGTTCAACATATTTATTATTCTTAGGTTTAGAACCATTAAAAAATTGATAATCGACTACTTTTTCATTAGCGGGATCGTTAAGCATAGCGCCAATAATTCTAGCCAAAGATGTTTTACCCGTTCCTTTGGGGCCTGCAAAGAGTAAAACCTGAGGAATTTGACCTTTATCCATGAGTTGCTGTAAAGTTTCCCTCACATTAGTCAGGTGTAGACCTTGGATGGTTTTAGGACGATAGATGCGTTGCCAGCTCATAATTTATTCGTGGTGGTAGCCTAATAAATGCATTAAACCGTGTTCTAGATATAAACAAATTTGCTCATCCACCATTTTACCGTATCTTTTTGCAGTACGAACTGCTTCTGGAAAACAGATAACGACATCACCCAGATGAGGTGGCATATTAGTGGGTAAAGGAAAATCGTTTGGTTGATCTTTGTCGCACTGGGGAAATGATAAGACATCAGTTACTCCCTGGTGGTGAAGTTTTTTCTCATTTAGTTCTTTAATTTTTCTTTGACCAACCACGGAAACATCCACCTGTGCCTCCTCGATTTTATTTTTTTGTAAAACATCTTTCACTCTGTTTCTGATTTTTTTACGATCTATCGGATAACGTGAACCAACAAAAAGATTAATGATGATCATGATGCTTCTCCGTTAGCTCAGCCAAAATAAAATCTAAAATTTGAGTACTAAATCTAAACTCAACACTCAATATAAATTTATTAAAATCATTACCCATCAATTCTGAAATTAGCTGTAATTGTGTTGCAGGACTAGCTTTGTTTTCGTTTAATTTAACAAAAAACGATCTTACTTCCTTTGGACTAGTAGCTGAAAGATCAAAAAAATCTTTTATCTCTAAAACAATTATTATTGATAAAGGACCGGCTAAATCCGTAAATAACTCCTGAGCCTTAACACCCATCTCACTAGCTATTGCATCTAACTTATCAAGCGTATCCCGAGACTTAAAAAGATCAATAAAAGGACTGATGTCAGTCATTTCTAAATCAGAATTGCTTTGCTCAAACATTTATTAATTCCTTCAATTATTATTTTTTACTTGTGCCAATAACTTACTGCCGTGTTCGATACTTATCGGTCCCACAGGTATCTTATCATCCGGATCATCAACAAACAGTAGCAGGACTCTGCCTCTGGTCTTAGGACTCCAGATTTTGCCCTCACGGATAACTTCTGGTGAACCTCCAAATTGTTTTTGCACCCACGTTGCCGGGCCGGCATCACCGACTACACCAACAACAGCCATTTTTTCCGCCGGATTAATCACTATCATTTTTCTAAACCTATACCAGGGTTTCAGGGATGGATACTCGCTATTCCAATTAGATAAATATAACGTTTGAACCGCAAAGTAGTACTTTTCATTGGCAATAGCTTTATCAGTTAATTCTCCATTTTCTGTAAACCAACCAAAAGCACCTCTGTTGGGAGCAATCCCAGCTTCTTGATAGGCATCATGTTGATGAAGACTATCTCCAGGAAAACGAAATAAATGCTGTTCTCCACCCATAATCCCAATCGAGTGATTTAATCTTTTTCCTTCTAATTCTGTCGTGACTTCAAAACCAAAAATATCGCTCAGTTGTTGTTCTAAATATAATTCAGTTTCTTTTTCCATGTGTCCAGGCGGCATCTGTACAATGCTTTCTAGTTTTTTCATGATCTCATCATGTTCTTCCTGGGTCACTACTGCTAAAAGCTCATCTTTTGTTCTTTCTTGAGCAAGGATTTGTGGAACAGCCCTCACACCTTCCGGGCTATTGAGGGCTACTGCTCCTGCAAAAGAAGTAGCAGCTAAAATCTGTTGAGATACTGCTTTAAAGTCATCAAAAGTAATATCATTTTTCTTCATCCAATCAATCAAATCTTGATGTTTTTCTTCAAAACGACGTCTAACATCATCGCAAATCTGCTGAATATGTTTTAGTTTATTACCGGAGGGACTCTTAGCGCCAAGCATATTATCATTATGCAACGAGTTGATGGGCCTTTGCTAGTCTCTCTCTAGTTATTTCTAGTCCCAAAGCATGAATGGTTTCAAATAAAGGCGGACTAATTTTGCGTCCAGTCACAGCTAACCTGAGCATCATAAAGTATTGGCCCTTCTCCCAGTTATTATCTTCTTGCAAACTGCGGATAGCTTTCTCCACAGACTCGACACTCCATTTTGTTAAGGAGCTTAGACTTTCCTGGGTTTTATCAAGTTGCTCTAGAACAGTTTCTTGATCAGTTTTTTTCAAGAGAGTATCTCGATCAAGCTCAATATCACGATAAAAAAACTGCGTTAATTCTTCTAGTTGTGCTAGCGTTTCTAATCTTTCTTGAACTAAAGGTAAAATTAAATCAAGTTTTTCTTTGGGGAAATCATTGGGTAAAAATGGTTTTATTCGTTGCTTTAATTGGCTAAAGTTTAGCTTGCGAATATAAACTCCATTCATCCACCTGAGTTTTTTAAAATCAAACACAACAGATTTAGTACTAATATTCTCAGGGTCAAACTCCCCCACATACTCGTCTAAGGAAAGAATTTCGCGTTGATCATCTGGAGCCCAACCAAGAATCATAAAAAAATTCAACATAGCTTCAGGCAAATACCCTTGATCTAAAAATGATTGAGCAGAAACTGTACCTTTGCGCTTGCTCATCTTCCCCTTACCATCTGGATTTAAAAATACTGGAATATGAGCATAAATAGGAGGCTGCCACCCAAAAGCTTGATAAAGCAATGCATGTTTGGGGGTAGAGCTGATCCACTCCTCCCCTCTTAAAATATGAGAGATCTTCATCAAGTGATCATCGGTCACAACCGCCAGGTGGTAGGTAGGGAAGCCATCTGATTTAACCAACACCTGGTCATCAACCTCGTTGGAATTGACTGTGATTTCACCTCTAAGTAAATCGGTAAATTTAATCTGCTTGTCATCAGGAACGCGTAAGCGAATCACAAATGATTCACCAGCGGCTAGCTTTGTTTCAACGTCTTTTTGCGATAAATTCAAACAATGGCGGTCATATTTAGGAGGTTGTTTATTAGCACGCTGTTGGTCCCTAACCTCTTCTAGCCTCTCTTTAGAACAAAAGCAGTAATATGCTTGATTTTTTTTGATCAATTCTTGAGCCTTTTCTTGATAAATATCTAGTCGTTCTGACTGAGTATAGGGGGCAAATGGACCGCCCTTATCAGGACCTTCGTCCCAATCTAAACCATAATCACGAATCACTTGTAATATTTTATCCACCGCACCCTCGGTGTACCTGACTCTATCCGTATCTTCGATACGCAATACAAACTTTCCTCCATGCTTTTTAGCAAAAGCATAATTTTTTAGAAGTGTGGCAATATGCCCAACGTGATATTCGCCGGTGGGACTTGGGGCCATGCGGGTACGGACGGTTTTATTATCTGTCATAATCGCTGTATTATACTACTGGACAACCTGAACATATTCCGGGGCAACTGCATAAACATAAGCTAAAAATCCCCCATCTCCTTCAAAAACATAAATTGGCTGTAAATAATCTTGCTCTTCTTTTGCTTCAAAGTAGCCCAAGCTAACTTTACGGATAACTACTGTTTCTTGATTACCTAAATTAGCAATATATGCTTCCCCAGATTTTAAAATTTGATAAGCTTGCTGGGAAGTTCTGATAGGATAGGTTTCGCGTTGTTGATAATCCACAGCTTGATAAGTGTAATCTAGTTCAACGATTGAGTTATTGCCCTGAAAAGCTCCGCTTATAACAGCATGGATAGCCCCTCTATAACCCATAGGTCCATACATGCGGTAGACGCCATCAATTGGAATTCGATTAAGATCTACTTGTAAAAAATCTGCATCTGAAAAACTTACTGCTTCTTTGAATTCTCCTCCCAGAGACTTCATATAAAGAATTTCTCCGGCCGCAGTCGCTACATCTTCAGGTAATAAATCAGCATTTTTAAGAAAATTCTTTACTCTTTGTACTGCTTCATAATCATCTGGTAATTTGCTATTGGATAAGAGTTCTGGCTTTGATGCGTAATTACTAGTGAGCTCAAAATGATTATTAAAAATATTCATCTGCAGCTGCATTTCCAGCGGTTGAGATTTTTTCCATCGATAAATATTTGCCCCTAATACATCTGGCTCAAAAACGAAATTATAAATTGACGCTATCTGCTTGGCTCGTTGATCAGCTAACAAACTAGGGGTAGAGCGGAGCATTAAAAATACTTTGGCCCTATCTCCGAAAACCGAAGTAGTTCCGGTAGGAGTCTCTAGGGTGTAAGACGCAGGCTTGCTCTCCGTTAGTTGTTTTGGAAACATTATGGCTGGCAAACGACCAAAGCCTACAGTTGGTGGTGGTGGCGGGGGTGGATTGATCGCTCTCCAAAAAGCAATAAATGATGTAAAAAAAATCCGGCCCACAATGAGAACTGCTAAAGTAATCCCTCCATATTTAATTAAAAGCCGTCCAAGATGCGTGGCCTCAGTGAGAGTTAAACCAGTTTTTGTTTTATCTTTCGCTTCAATCATAACTTTATGATACCTAAATCTCCAACCATTGATAATGAGAAAATATCCAGTCAATGATTTGTTTAGTATCAGAGTAACGATCTTGACTACCCAAAACAACAATTAGAATTTGTTTTCCCTCACGTTCAACCTGAGTAATTAAGGCTTCTCCAGCCAAATCAGTGGTGCCTGTTTTAATGCCCACCACGCCTGGCTCAATCCCTAAAAGAAGATTGGTGTTATAAAGATAATACCGTCGATTACTTGATAGGTTTTGAATCTGAACTTGTTGAGTTCTGACCATTTCTCTTAGCACTTGGTCTTTCATTAATTCTCTCGCGAGCAATGAAAGATCAAAAGCCGTACTGTAATGAGACGTTGAATCTAATCCAGAAGGATTAGAAAAAACGCTGTCTAGAAGATGAAAATCCACAGCTTTACGATTCATAGCTAAGATAAAGGCATCATATCCCTCGGGGTGATTTTGGGCTAAGATTTCTGCCGCATCGTTTCCAGAATTAACTAATAAAGCTTTGAGGATGTCGTTGGTTGAAAATTTTTCTCCTTTTTCAAACCCAATGGTATGACCAATGTTGAGAGATTTATTTTTGACTGTTAACGCCTGCTCTAAATCAAAAAGATCCTTGGCAACTAAAGCTGTCATTATCTTAGTCGTAGAGGCCGGCGATACTTTTTGATGAGCATCTTTTTCTAATAAAATAGCCGCTGAGTCAACATCTATCGCCACAAATGATTGGGCAGAAAGGCTAGCAATAAATGACTCTGGTTGTTGATCGCCATTCAAAACGGGGATAGGGCTAATTTTATCTAGAATTATTTCCGGTAGAATCATTTCTTGAGGTAGAACTTGCTTGACTGGTATTAAAAATACCAAAGACAACAAAAATAATGCCAAATATTGATCAATTCGGAGTTTAGACACAGCTCTATTTTAAAACAGTTAGCCTAAGGAAACTACTTCTGGTTTTTTTGCTTTTTAATCTCTAATCCCAGCTCATCTAAAAGACCTGGTTCTACGTCACTTGGTGCACCCATCACAGCGGTTCTACCACTAGACGACATAGGAAAGGCAATGACTTCTTTCAGAGAGGTTTCTCCGGCTAAAATCATCACTAATCTATCCAAGCCCAAAGCAATCCCGCCATGAGGTGGCGTGCCAACTTCAAAAGCTCTTAGCATGTGGCCCACACTTTGCTCGATTTCTTCATTTGAATAGCCCATATTTTTGAACGTGGCTTGAAGCACTTCTTTATTGTGAGCTCTAATACTCCCCCCGCCAGCCTCATAGCCATTACAAACTAAATCATATTGCGTGGTCAAAATTTGATCTAAATTTTTGCCCTCCAAATGATCCTTGATAAATTTTTCTTGAGGAGAGCTAAAAGGATTATGAGTAAATGTCCAGCCGCTCTTACTGTCAGCAACTTCTGCGGCATCGGATTTATCAACTTGTTTAAAGAAAGGAAAATCTATCACCCAAGCAAAAGCCAGCACGCCTTGTTTTTTTTCTTCATCAGTACGCAGATCAAATTTATCACTCCCAAACTGCTCCAGAGCTTGCTTGTAAGTAAAAATAGGAAACTGTTCATCTTTAAGTTTACCCCCTACTGCTTTAATCGCTATTTTAGTGATTTCCTCAACAGTGTTCATGACATCCTCACGCTCCACAAAACTCATTTCCAAATCTAGTTGAGTAAACTCGAAACCTCTATCGGCTCGCAGATCTTCATCACGAATACAACGAGCAATCTGAAAATAACGCTCAAAACCAGCGGTCATCAATAGCTGCTTGTACTGCTGAGGACTTTGGGGTAAAGCATAAAATTTACCTGGCTGAAAACGAGAGGGCACAATAAAATCACGCGCGCCTTCTTTGGTTGATTGAGTCAATATCGGTGTTTCAATATCGACAAATTCTTGTGCATAGAGAGTCTTTCGTAATGCTTGGATAAAATTTGAACGCAAGCGAATGTTTTTTTGCATTCGTTCCCGGCGTAAATCTAAGTAGCGAAATTTAAGCCTTGGTTCCTCACCAATTTCCTTGCCATCGCTATCCAAAGTAATGGGTAAATCTTTAGCTTTGTTCAAAATCCGATAATTGGTAACTTCAATTTCAATTGATCCTGTAGGAATCTCTTTATTAATATTTCTTGCCTCACGGGCTTTAACTAATCCTGTGATTTCTACGACTGATTCTACTGTTAGCTCTCCCATTTGGCCAAAAGCCACGCATTGAACTTTACCAGAACGATCGCGAAGATCAATAAATGTAACTTTGCCATGATCGCGCTTGGTATCCACCCAGCCCATAAGGGTAACAGTCTCACCAACTAATTTTGTGATTTGAGATATCAAAATTCTTGTCATAAAGATGATAATAACATAATTCTAGGACACTTCCTGGATAGACTTTAAACAAAAAAGTTAGTTTAAACACTTCCGTCACCCGCTTGCATCTCTTTATAGTTAAATGATTAAACTTAACCACAAAGAGACAAGCAAGCGGGTGACGCTTGCTTGTCAGTCGAAAACTATTGGAGTGCCCCGCAGTGGGGGCACCTGATACATTTTTTTTTGATAACCCCCCAGCACTTATAACAAAATCTTATTCCGAAAAAAATATTTTTAAACATCTCATCTTCCTTTAAGCTTGCCTGGGGGGGCGATGGATCTTTTTCCCAGGCAGCTGCAAAAAGATAAAATCTTTTTTATCTCTTTACGGCTACCTGAGAAACTAAATTTCTTCGACTGACATGTTAAAGTGCAATGTTTTTTTAGTCTTGTGAAAAAACGCTCTGTTCTCTCTAAAACCAAAAAACCCCGCTAATTTTTATGCGAGGCTTTAAAACATTTTTATAAGTA
>JAHJTF010000008.1 GCA_018830045.1 Patescibacteria group bacterium
TGGTTTATGAGGATAATAAGGGTGAATCTCCTGAAAAAATTCTGCTTAGAGATATGCCGCTGCTCGCAACTGTTCTGCTTTTTGGTTTAAGCGTGATGACCATCATTTATGTGTTAAGTTAATTACTCATGAAGTTAAAACATAGCCAATTAATTTTCATTGCCATTTTACTATTTGCTTTTCTCACCCGAATTTATCGGCTTCATGTTCCCGAGCGTTACATTTTTGATGAAGTCTATCATGTCATCACCGCCAAACTCATGGCCGCTAATGATCCTAGAGCGTTTGAGTGGTGGCACGGCCCAATTGAACCCAACACTGCCATTGATTGGCTCCATCCACCTTTAGCAAAATATACCCAAGCTTTTTTTATTAGACTCTTGGGGGACAATAGCTTTGCTTGGCGCCTAAGCTCAGCATTGTTTGGAGTAGGAATAATTTGGTTAGTTTATCAACTCGCACAAAAACTTTTCTGTAACCAAAAAATCAGCCTGCTGGCGGCTTTTCTTGCCTCGCTTGATGGTCTTTTACTTACCCAGTCCCGGATCGCCATGAATGATATCCACGTGACTTTTTTCATTATATTAACTCTCCTATGGTATTTTTCCTATAGACTAGATCCTCGAGACAAAAGACTCATTTTGGTTGGTTTAGGGGCTGGTCTGTCTATATCCAGCAAGTGGTCTGGTTTGTTTGTGTTGATAGCCGTATGCCTACTTGAAAGTGCGAGGATAATTAAGGCTTTGATTGGAAAAAAAATTGATTGGGAAGAGTTAATCCAGCAAGGTCTTTTAAGAGTCTTGATTTTAGGCTTATTGCCCTTTGTTATCTACATTCTTTCTTACTCGCAAATGTTTCTACAGGGCAAGGGCTGGGATCATTTGCGTCAAATGCACCAACAAACTTGGTACTATCAAACTCACCTAGAGGCTACTCACCCCTATCAATCTCAACCCTGGCAATGGTTCTTAAATCTCAAGCCGGTTTGGTTTCATGTCGACTACGTTAGTCAAGATACCATTGCTAATACCTATGCTATAGGAAACTCAATTTTATTTTGGACTGGTGCAGTGACCATAATTTGGTCAGTTTTATTCATAGTTTTTAAAAAACTTAGCAAAGGAAACCAAATAAAACAATTAAAGTATCTCAACTGGTTAATAATTGCCTATTTTATAGTTTGGCTGCCATGGCAGCTATCACCGCGGATTATGTTCTTTTATCACTACACGCCCGCAGTACCTTTAATGAGCATTGTTTTAGCTTTTTGGTTAATCAAGCTTTGGTCAACTGAACTAGGTCAAAAATTGAGATGTAATAAAATTATAGCTTTATTAGTGATACTAGCAATTTTAACTAACTTTATTATCTGGTATCCGCAATGGACAGCCATTCCTGTACCCAAAAAATTTGCCCAAAACATTTATTACTTAATCCCCAGTTGGAAATAAATTAAATCAGTTCCAAAAACTTCAGACTTCTAATCTCCCGCATTACTTCTTTAATTAAATCTTTCAAGTCATTAACGTCTTCTTCTGTGAGAATGAAGCTACGCTTGACTAGTTTACCGCGATCATTTGGTTCAACAAAATCAAACTCTCCCTCCGTGACTGTGGGAATAAAAGTTTCATCCAAATCAGCTAGGAGTTTATAAAATAGTAACTGACGCTTGTAAGGACCCCTAATGCTTTCCGGCAGTCTCTGCTCTCGTTCTGATAAACCCGCCGAGGCAATTTTACCCTCAATGTAATTTCCAGACTTAGCTTTGCCAGTTTTATAATCAATTACTTTAACTAGTTTTTTCTCTTTATCCAACCAATCGACCCGATCTATCCGGCCAGTCAGATGAATGTCGTCTAGGATTGTTTTGCTCCACCCAAACCCAAAAAAGCGCTCAATAAACAATGGTTCCACCTTAATTTTGGCTAATTGTTGATAATACTGAGCCAAAATATCTCTCCCATAGCTGAGTCGTCTTTGGAAATTTTGTGAAGTCATGAGTTCTCTGGTCAAAGAATTATTAAACTCACACAAAACTAAGTTGAGTTCAGGCAGTTGACCCTCATCTTGAATGAACTTAAATAACTTTTCAAGAGTTTGATGAATAGCACTCCCAAAAGCCATCGGCTCTGGTTTGGCTCGCGGAATCCGCAAAAGGACATTTTCTACAAACTCCGCCGGATTTCTTAGATAGGTGTTAAGAGCAGTAACTGAAAGTTTGAAGTCTTTGATTAATTGCTGATAAAACTCTTCTTCTGATGTTTTTAATTTATTAACTATAACTGGTTCTAGGAGCTTAGCTAAATATTTATCTGCCTGCTTAATAATTTGGGGGGCTGTGACTTTAGTCAATTGAACTGCTAGATTGTCGGTTGCTTCATCTCTAAGCTCTTCAACAAACATGCTGCCAATTACCTCCCGAGTTCGATTGTTAGCAATAACTGTTTCTGGAGATGAAATTGTGAGTTGTTTTCGTGCTCTGGTCAAAGCTACATAAAATAAACGTCGCTCATCTTCGTTTTGTTCTTTCCGAGACAAATCCGTGTTTTGCAGTAAACCCTCTGGCAAAGGTAGCAATTCTCTAACTCTATTATTTCCCCACTTTCCATCTAAACAATGAAGCAGAAATACATAATCCCACTCTAGACCCTTAGCTCTATGAACTGTAGAAAGATGAACTGCATTTTGTTTGACATTAAGATCTTCAACATTTAATTTAATGCCGTGATCTTTCATGGTGGCAATAGCTTCAAGAAAATCTCTTAAGTTTAATCCTGGCCGGCTTTGAGATAAAGCTTTGACTTCTCTAAAAAGAGAATTGAGATAAATTAGCAACTCGGTTTTAGAGCTAGACTCGAGCATCCAAGCCAAAAAACCACTTTCTTTGATAACTTTTTCGAACCACTCTGGGAAAACAACTTTTGCATCAAGGCTTCCCCAGTTGCAAAGTTTAGAAATAAAAATAGGTAGTTGCTCAAATTCCAACGGACTAATCTGATTGCCCAAATCATATTTCGCAAACTCTAGATACCCTGACTCAATGAGCTCGAAGATGCTAAGTCCAGCTTTGCCGGCCGCTCGCCCTACTTTCATCACTAAAACTGGATCTAACTTGAGCCACTCATAGCGCATAACTTCAAATAAGCGCTCGTCTTCTTGGGCAGTTCTCACGTCATTAATTACCTGGAAAAATGTCAGTAATTGTCGGATCATCTCATTTTCCAGCAAATCATTGCCCCCATCAATTTCGTAAACTAAGCCCCATTTATCTAAAGTCTCACGAATCTCAACCGCATCACGATTGTGACGATATAAAACTGCAATTTGTTCTAAGGGAATATTTTTCTTTTGTAGTTTTATAATCTCTTGTGCAATGTAAATGGTTTCTAAAATTTGTGATGGAGCCTGATAAAGATTAATGGCTAATTTTTGTTTACTATGACTCTTGAGTGGGTCTGTAAAAGAAAACTCAGCTAGCTGCGTACCTACTTGAGTCAATTGATTTTGACTAATTAGTTTAGCAGCCGCATTATAAATATTTTGGGGGCAACGATAACCCGTGTCTAAAGTAATCACTTGGGCTTTTTTATACCGCGAAACAAACCCCAATACATTCTCTATTGATGCTCCTTGGAAGCGATAAATAGATTGGTTAGGGTCCCCCACCACAAAAACGTTAGCCCGATCACCCCAATATGAGGCTAGCTGATCAACAACTTTGTTCTGAGCGGAATTAGTGTCCTGGTATTCGTCCACCAAAAAATAATGAATGTTTTCTTGATATTCGCGAAGCAATAATTCATGTTGATCAAAAGCCTCTACAACTAAAGAAATCATGTCGTCAAAATCATAGCGCAAACTAGAACGCAATCTCTGTTGATATTTTTTGTAAACTTGAGTCAACTCTTGCCACTTAGCTAAGTCTCTTTGCCGTTTATTTAATTGGATTTTACTAAGATCATTTTTATCACATTCGAGCTGTCGCTGCTCTTCTTTAACCACTTTTTTAAAATCAGTCGGTAAAAAACCTTCTCTTTTTAAGTTGGAGATAGCAAACAAAATATCTGAAATATAAAAATACGGACGATTGAGGGGTTTAAGAATTTCTAAAGACGATTCATCAATAATTTTTTGGAAAATATCATAGCGCTCCAATTCACTTAGTGGCTCACTACCACGATCGATGGGAAAATACTCCGGATGCATCTTAATCACCCAAGAACAAAAAGCGTGAAAAGTGCTGATCTGGACATAATAACCAGTTTTGCCGATCATACCAACTAATCGCTGGCGCATTTCTTTAGTTGCAGACTCAGTGAATGTCAGCGCCAAAATAGAACGCGGATTAGTGTCAGTCTTAAGTAAGATATTGGCAATTCGCGCCGCCAAAACTTGAGTTTTGCCTGTTCCAGGACCAGCCACCACCATTACTGGACCTTCAATATTATTCACGGCTTTCTTTTGTTGAAAATTGAGACGGTTATAAATAGTCTGAAATTGATCAGTCGTTGGCATTACTTTTCTCTCTCCACTTTTTCCTGCGCCTGCGCTCTCCCGATTTTTCTCCCCAACATCTGTTGTTTTAATTCCAAAGTTCTTTTTAATCCCGGATCATCTGTCCCATACCCTGCTGCAGTCAATTTGTGTTGCTGACAATAGAGAGAGTTAAGTTTTTGTTTTAGACTCATGTCGGGCTGACTGGACTTGAACCAGCGACCTCACGCACCCCATGCGCGCGCGCTACCAACTGCGCCACAGCCCGTTTCTAATAGCAATCTTCTAGTTTTACTACACTTAGTGTAACAAAACACTGCTTTCATACTTTAATAGGTTTTAATTATACAGTACTATGAATTCACATAAACAATAAAAAACCCAAAAATCACTGCCCAACATAGAAAGGAATTTATGACTAAAGACAAAAATAAAACCACCAAAATCAAAGAAACTAATTCAACAAAAGATTCTGGTAAAATCCAGGCGGTTAATATCGCTATGCAGCAAATTGAAAAACAACATGGCGCAGGTTCAATCATGAAAATGGGTGACTCATTTAAGGCTAATCGCAATTTTCCCTCTATCTCCACTGGCTCACTTTCTTTAGATTTGGCCCTAGGCATTGGTGGTTTCCCCAGGGGCAGAATTGTCGAAATTTATGGACCAGAAGCGTCGGGCAAAACCACGCTTTGTTTACACGCCATTGCTAATGTCCAAAAAAAAGGTGGCACTGCGGCTTTTATAGATGTCGAGCATGCCCTAGATCCGGGTCGAGCTGAAAAAATTGGCGTTAATGTAGATGAAATGCTCATCTCTCAACCTGACTATGGCGAACAAGCACTCGAAATTGCTGAAACCCTCATTAGGTCTGGTGGAGTTGAATTAGTCGTTATTGATTCAGTCGCCGCCCTAGTACCTAAGGCTGAAATCGAGGGCGAAATGGGCGATCAACAAATGGGTCGTCAGGCTCGACTTATGTCCCAGGCCATGCGTAAACTAGCTGCGGCTATAAGTAAGACCAATACTTTAGTTATTTTCACCAATCAAATTAGAATGAAGATCGGCGTCATGTTTGGCAGTCCAGAAACTACTAGTGGCGGCAATGCGCTCAAATTTTATGCCTCACAACGCATAGACATTCGTAAAATCGGCAACATCCAGGAGGGGGAGGAAATCGTGGGTAGTCGTCATCGAGTAAAAATCAAAAAAAATAAACTCGCGCCTCCTTTCAAGATGGTTGAGTTTGACATGGATATAAATGGTATCTCTTGGACGGGGGACATAATTGATCTTGGAGTTACTAAAAAAGTCATAGAGAGATCTGGTAGTTTTTATAAATATCAAGGAGAGATCATTGCCCAAGGACGCGAAGCTGTCAAAATTAAACTAACAGAAAACCCCAAACTATTGCGGGAAATCGAAAAAGAAATCTGGGAAAAAGTTAAAAATATAGAATAAAATAATCATTCCTGTATTAGATCGGATGCTTTTGCAACATTGACTAACTCACTTACTCTAAGTACAATAGTCCTATCTTGCACACAAACAGTAAAACAGTGCATCAATATTAGAAATATGAAGTACCAAGTTAGCATTAATATTTTTTATTTGGCACCAGATAGTGTGCTAATTTAACCTAATCGGCTTCTTTTTTCTAGTTGCTGTTGTGTGTCACGACAATATTTGATTGAAAGTAACGACAGCAAGGAGAAATATGTCATTTTTTAGTAATTTATCAACTTTGTTTGGTACTCAGGCTTTGCAAAACACCAAGCTCAGCCGATCCAAACCAAAGCCTCAGCCTAAAATTAGACCGCAGGCTAGCCCTCAAAAAAACCAAATCCAACCCAAGCTCGTAGCTCCACCTATCGATACTCAGGCGATTATCAATGGAGCTCAAACCAAAGCTAGAGAGATTATTGTTGAAGCTAAAGATGAGGCTTTGACTATTAAAACTGAGGCGGAAAATAATGCTCGCGGACTCAGCATTAAGCTTGAAGGACAGCAACAATCTTTAGATGCTAAGCTGTCAAAAATTGAAGAACGCTTGAGTAGTATTGAGAGTAAAGAAGAACGCCTAGATATTACGAAACAGGAGTTGGAAAAAACCAAGCAAAAACTAACTGATAGAGAACAAGAGATTCTAGCTAAGCTTGAAGCTACTTCTGGAATGACTACACAAGAAGCTACAAAGCAACTTTTTGACGATCTAGAAAAGCGTCTCCGCAAAGAAATGGCTCAGTTAATTCGCCAGAAAGAAGAAGAGGCCCAGCAAGAAGCCGACAGTAAAGTTCAAGAAATCATTATTGATTCTATGAGACATGGCGCGACTGACTATGTGGCTGAATACACTATTTCTACGGTCGAGCTACCCTCTGAAGAAGTCAAAGGAAAAATTATTGGTAAATCGGGTAGGAATATTCATACTTTTGAAAAACGAACTGGGGTTGATGTTGATCTTGATGCTGATCCTCAAACAGTTCGGCTGTCTTGTTTTGACCCCGTGCGAAGAGAAATAGCTCGAATATCATTAGAAAGACTAATCAAAGATGGCCGCATTCAACCCACTAGAATTGAAGAAATTATAGGCAAAGTAGAACAAGAAATTGACAAAGTCACTTTTGAAGCAGGTAAAAAACTCTGCCATGAAATAGGAGTTTATAATCTCCCCAATGATTTGATGAAAATGATTGGTAAATTTAAATATCGTTTTTCTTACGGCCAAAATTTAATCGCCCACACTCTTGAAGAAACTCGCATAGGGATTAAGCTCGCTCATGAGCTAGGAATTGATGTTAACATTGTAAAACTGGGATGCCTACTGCATGACATTGGCAAGGTTTCTGATGAAGTCGAAGGCAGTCACGTTGAGCTAGGGATAAAAATTGCCAAAAAATATAATATGCCCCAGGAAGTAATTGACTGTATTGCTCAGCACCATGAAGACAAGCCCTTTTCAGGACCTGAACAAATGGCGGTTTACATTGCTGATGCCATTTCGGGAGCTAGGCCCGGAGCCAGATATGAAAACTATGAAGAATATGTTAAAAGATTGGAAAAATTAGAAGAAATTGCTAATAAATATGATGAGGTTGAAGATTCGTATGCTATTCAGGCAGGTAGAGAAATCAGAGTCTTACTCAAGCCCGAACAATCAAAAGACGATGATGTCACGGTCCTTGCTAGTAAAATTAGAGATGAGATTAAAGACAGTGTCACTTACCCAGGCACGGTAACCGTCACTGTTATTAGGGAAACTAGATCTCAAGCAATAGCCAAGTAGTAGATAATCACAAATTATGAAAAATATCTTATTAATATCGCAAATAATTTTATCAGTTCTGATTACTGCCGTAATCTTACTCCAAGCCCAGGGTACAGGCCTAGGATCGACTTGGGGTGGTGGTGGTGAAACTTATCATACCAAGCGAGGATTAGAGAAAGTGTTATTTTACTTAACTATTACAATGATTGTTATTTTTGCCGGAGTATCTCTAGCCATCATCATGGTCTAAAATAAGGCTATGCGCAAGCTTTACTGGTATATCACTGCCTACTTTAAAAAACATGGTTGGATATTTGCTGTTTCAGTTGCTGGAGCTTTAATAGTGTTTTCTTTTTCCATTCCAGCGATCGCCCAAAGGCTGGAGCGAAAGCCTCGACACTATATCGGACTAATTGGCAAACATACATTATACAATCTACCCCTTAGTATTCAAAACCAGCTCAGTGCAGGACTCACCAAAACAGCTCAGGATGGCACCGTTAATCCCTATCTCGCTGAGCGCTGGGCTATTGAAGATGGTGGAAAAATTTATCGGTTTGTGATTAAAAAAGGAGTCAGATGGCAAGATGGTCAAGAACTTAAGCCAGACGATGTTGAGTATAACTTGCCAGACGTAGAAATTTTGACTACTCCCAATGATATTATTTTTAAACTTCCAGATGAATATGCGCCCTTCCCAACCATAGTTGCTCAACCAATTTTTAAAACTGTCCAAAAAAAATATCTCATGTTTTTTAAACAACCCATGCTAATTGGAATTGGCAAATATACTTTAGAAAGCTATAAACACGACGGTCAAAAAATTACCGAGATAGTTCTTAGCGGCATTAATGAAAAATTTATTTATCGTTTTTACTTTACCGAAGATGAGGCGGTATTAGCTTTTAAAAGAGGGGAAGTTGATGAACTCCCCGATCTATCTTCACCCCATGACGTTAGCGGTTGGCCCAACGTTGAAGTAAATAAACAGATGAATAATGATCGCTATTTGGCTGTCTTTTTTAACAATTCCCACCCACTCTTTCCTAAAAGCGTCCGCCAGGCTTTATCATACGCCACTAACAAACCCGAGGGAAAGGAGGGAGCTCTGGGACCCATCAATCCAGATTCCTGGGCTTATTTAGAAGGCGGGAAGTCCTACAACTATGACCTGGATCGTGCGATTGAGAGAATTCTGGATGAAATTCCTCCCGAGCCCCTCAATATTGAGCTCACCACTACTGATAATTTTGTGACTGAAGCTGAACAAATCAAGCAAGATTGGGAGAAGCTTGGCATGGAAACTTATCAGGCCTGCTTAAATAAGAATACAGTTTCAGACAAAGATCAGTGCGTGAACACTAAGGTGCAAGTTAATATTAGAGTAACTAATTTTCCTGACACAAGTAATTTCCAAGCATTGTTAATTGGCCAAGAAATTCCATCCGATCCTGACCAATATCATCTCTGGCATTCACAGCAAGGCACCAACTTCACTGGTTACAAAAATACTCGCATTGATGCTTTATTAGAAAAAGGTCGTAAAATCGCAGAAAAAAACGAGCGCAAAGCTATTTATCAAGAGTTCCAACAGTTTCTCTTAGAAGATGCCCCTGCCGTATTCCTCAAACATCTGGCTAGTTACGAGGTCAAGAGAAAATAAATGAGAACAACTGCTTTCAGCATAGATACTTTTTATCAACAAATCGGAAATGGGCCGATTATCGTTCTTCTTCACGGATGGGGGCACAGCTGGGAAACCTGGAATAACTTAATCCCTTTTTTATCAAGTGATTTCCAATTACTAATTCCAGACTTGCCAGCTTTTGGCCAAAGCAAATCTCCAAGCAATCCCCAGAAGTGGAATTCAGAAAAATACGTTTTATGGCTTGATGAATTTCTCAAACAAACAACTAATAATAAAAAAATAATTTTAGTCGGCCACTCCTTGGGTGGAAAAATTGCCGCCCTCTATAGCGCTACTTATCCAAGTCAAATCAAAAAACTATTCTTGATCAGCCCTTCAGGGATTCCAGACAAGCTGAGCTTTTGTAAAAAAATTCAAAAAAAAGTCTTCTCAATGATCCCTCACATTGCCAAACAAATAATGCCACAAAAGTTAAAAAATAAATTATTAGAACGTACTGGAGCATCTGCTGATTATTTAAATGCCTCACCTAGTCAAAAAACCATCCTCAATAATATTATTCAGGAAAACATTACTCAATTTTTACACAAAATTTCTGCGCCAACATTTTTATTTTGGGGCATTTTAGATCAAGAAACACCTTATAAAAATCATCAAATTTTCCTTGAAAATATAGCAAATGCCGAACTGATTAAATTTAATACTGGGCATTTTCCTTATGTAGAAAACGAGATAGAGTTTAAAAAAGAGCTAATTAAAAGAATATGAAGATCAACACACTTTTAGCAATTTTACAACAAAGCGAATACCATTGGGACTCTTTTGACAGCTGGTTTCTGGCACATCGTCAAGATTCTCCAAAAATTGATCCACAAGACTGGACTCTCAAACTTAGGATCATTAAACTTATCTCTCTGAGCCTGTTTGTCATTCCTCTTCCAGCGAGAATTAGAGTGGCTTTAACTATTGTTAATGTTCTTGAATCTCCCATTAAATTTCTTCTTGTTTTTACTGCCATAATTAAACTTCGTTGGTTGCAAAAACAAGGTCTAATTACTATAGCAATTGCTGGCAGTTACGGGAAAACCTCAACCAAGCATATTATGTCTTGGGTATTAAAAAAACAAATTCATCTTATTATTACGCCCAAAAGTGTGAATACGCCCTTAGGAATATCACAGGTTATTTTACAAAAACTTTCAAGCAAACATCGATTGTTTGTAGTTGAGTTAGGAGAGTATTACTGCGGTGATATTAAAAAGCTGATTAAATTTTTGCAACCAAAGTTTGGTATTCTTACCCCTATTGGAAACCAGCATTTAGAAAGAATGGGCTCACTAAAAAATATTGCTGCTACCATGAGTGAGCTTTTAGATTATTTTAAAACTGATAAAGACAAAGTAGCTATTGCTGACCAAAATAAAAAATTTTATCATCATGACTGGAACTACTACGGGACCAGCTCCAGCTGTGACTATCGAGTTAAAAAAGCTTCTGTGACGCGCAAAGGCACAGATTTTGTTATCAAAACCCCACAACTGGAACTAGAGTCTTTCTCGCCACTTTACGGCACTCATCACGTAGCAAATCTCCTACCATCATTGTGGCTGGCTGATAAATTGAAATTAAATGTAAGGAAAACTATCCAAGAAGCAACTACTCTACCATGCATTTCGCGCAGACATGAACCCATTTTTGGTGAACATAGCGTTTTAATTTTAGACAACAGCTATAATACTAACCCCGACTCAATTAAAGCATCATTAGATCTTGTAAACAAACTTGAGGCATCAAACAGAATCATCATTACTTTAGGATTCTTAGAATTAGGAAAAAAATCAAGTAAGTTGCATTATGAATTGGGAAGACTCTTGGCAAAAAAAGTGGACTACGTGGGTTTAATCAAATCTCGCTGGAACGATCAAGTCAAGATTGGATATCTTGAAGCAGGTGGGATAGAATCTCAATTTATCACAGCTTCTAATCCTAACGAAGCACTGAATTTGCTTCATGATAAGATAAAACCAAATAGCATTATTCTGATAGAGGGTGGATACCAAGAAATATTTACCTAAAGGGAGCTTTATGAAAAAACTAGCAGTTATCTATGGCGGAATTTCTACTGAACATGAAGTCTCAATTATTACTGCAGTTGCGCTGATGGAAAATGTTGATCAAAAAAAATATCAACTCATTCCGGTTTATATTGATAAATCTGGTCAATGGTGGACTGGAGATGAATTGATGGATATGGCTTATTATCGAACTCAAGATCTATTCAACCCCAAGAACATAAAGTCATTTCACCTAAGTCATAATAGAAAAAATCATGAAATTGATGTGGCGATTTTGTGTTTTCACGGCGGATATGGTGAGAGCGGAAACATTCAAGGACTATTAGAGCTAGCTGGAATTCCCTATCAGGGTCCAGAAGTTTTAGGATCTAGCGCCTGTTTTGATAAAATTATTACTCGCCAAATTTTAGCCTCAGAGGGGATCGGACAAACCGAATATATTTGGTTTAATGACTATGATTGGCAAGAAAACAAAAAAGAAATTTTAGGAAAAATTATAAAATTAGGAATGCCGGTTTTTGTCAAACCTTCTAGATCTGGTTCTAGTATTGGCATAGCAAGAGTGACTAATGAAAACGCTCTTGAAAAAGTCATTGAACAAGTGTTGCAGTTTGATTACAGAATTTTAGTTGAAGCTGAAATCAAAGACTGCATTGAAGTTAACGTTTCTGTTTTGGGGGGAGATAAAATTGAGGTCTCTATTACCGAACAACCTATAAAAACCGATCAATTCCTGAGTTTTACTGACAAATACGAAAAAGGGGGTGGTAAAAAAAGTGGCATGGCAAGCGCTAACCGTCGTATTCCTGCTCCCATCAGTGCAAATTTAGCTACAAAAGTTCAAGAATTTGCAAAAAAAATCTTTAGAATATTTGATTGTACTGGGGTAGTAAGAATAGATTTTTTTGTTGATCCATCAGAAGAAACTATCTACGTGACCGAACTAAATACTATTCCAGGAAGCATGAGTTGCTATTTGTGGGCCGCTAGTGGCATAAGCTACCCTCAATTAGTAGATAGATTGGTAGAGATTGCTCAAGAGCGATTTGATAAAAAAAAGAAGTTAATCCAATCGTTTGAAAGCAATATTTTAGAAAAAAAATCCTGATAATCAGCTGTGCAGGCTAGATATCAAGAGAAATAGCAAAGAATCATTAAGCAACGCTCAGGTCTAACTTCTTTGCCATAACAACTGCTTGAAGAGCTTTGAATGCTTCTTCCATAGTATTGAAAATAACCAGAATATCTTGTTGCCGTTCTTCAACCGCTTGCTGTAGAGTTACTAAACCGGCTGGAGTTTTTTCATAAGTCCTCTGAGAGCGAGTCCAAGCTAGTTTATATCTACTCAAAGACATAGCAGCCGCACTTTTTATCCGAGCAATTGTGTCCATATCTTTAGCATCAAGCAGCTTTAAAATTAATTCTTGAAGAGTCTTAGGTAAATTCTGGTGTCCGTCAAGATATTTTTGAGCTGTTTCATGAAGATAGCTGTATCCTCCTAAATTTTGAAAGGCCGCAGTGTCCTGGCCTCTTCTCTTAGATGCAAGCAAAATAAAATCATTGACGAGTAGCTCTAATCGAATTAGCTCTACATGAAATTCTGCCTCACCTTCATAGTTAGCAGTCGCCAAATTTACTCTTAGAGATGGATCTGACTCAGCTAGCCGTGATTCTTCATCTAGGGGTAGGATGCTTTCTAGCATATCGCTAAATTATAGCAGATCTCTTTGCTTTCACAAGCTTCTTGTTTATACTGCTTAAATATGAAAAAGATTTCTTTTTTGTTGATCTTTCTAATAAGTAGTTTAATTTTTGCTGGCTGTAAGCAGGCCGCTTCTGACCAAGACATTAAACTCACTAGAAATATTGACTTAGATCAAGATCAGGCTCAACAGACATCTCCTAGCCCCATAGATAATAACCAACAGAAAGGTCCTCTTATGAAAACCATTAACGATTTTGAACCCATTGAAGCCACTCAGGCTACTCTAATTACTACCAAGGGTGATATTTCTTTTACTCTTTTTAGAGACAAAGCCCCCTTAACTACGCTTAATTTTTTAAACTTAGCTAAAGCTGGTTTTTATAATGGCATTGTTTTTCATCGAGTAATTGCTGACTTCATGGCGCAAGTCGGTGACCCGCTAACTAAAGATCCTGGCAAACAGGCTCAGTGGGGAACCGGTGGTCCAGGATATACTATCAATGATGAGTTCCATCCTGAGCTTTTGCATAATAAGGCAGGCATTGTCTCGATGGCAAATTCTGGCCCCAATACCGTGGGAAGTCAATTTTTTATCACTTATGAAGCTACTCCTTGGTTAGATGGTAAACACGCTGTTTTTGGTGAAGTCATTTCTGGCTTAGAAGTGCTAAAACAAATTGAGCAAGGCGACAAAATTCTTTCCGTCACGATTGAATAATTTGTGGCACAATAAGCTAATATGAAGCTCAAGTGGCTCATCATTGTTTTTGTAATCATTATAATTGGACTTTCATTTCCAACTTTTAAGCTAGCCTTTACTGGTCTAAAACTGGCGAAAATTTCTCAACAAACTTTAGCCAATATAAATAATTATGGACAAAATTTTTTTACCGATAACTCACCCCAGCAGCAGATTAATGTCACCGAACTAAAAAAGAATGTAGATAAATTAAGCCAAACTCTTGACGCTTTTATTAATCAAAGTCGACAATCATGGTTAGCTAATAAAGTGATTAAAGATCTCAATAGCCAACTAGTTGTGAGCCAAGATTTGGTTTTTGTAGCTCAAAAACTACTAAAAGGCAAACATGCCTATGTATTGTTATTCCAAAACAGCGAAGAACTAAGAGCTACAGGAGGATTTTTGGGCTCTTATGCCAAAGTAGAACTAAATGATGGATTGCTAAAAAAAATAGAAATTCAGGATATTTATGTTCCCGATGGTCAATTTAGCTGGTTTATTGAGGCTCCAGTTGGTGCGAGAAAATACTTAAGTGGCAAAGAAGGCTTAAGACTCCGCGATGCTAATTGGCATCCTGATTTTCCAACCAGTGCCCAGCAAATCTTAACCTACTTGGCTTGGGGTAAGGAGGAGGGATTGGATGGAGCTATCGCAATTAATCTTCCATTGGTAGAAAAAATATTGACTATTACTGGACCCCTCTATATCTCTGACTATGATCAAACCGTAACAGATAAAAATTTTGCAGATATTGCTCGCGCTGATCGAGATCAATTCTTCCCCGGCAGCCAACAAAAACAACATTTTCTTTCTACTTTTTTTAATCAACTCGTCATTAAGCTACAGGATTTAAATGCATCACAGCTACAAACTTTGATAAAGACGATTACTGCTAGTGCCCAGCATAAAGATTTACAGTTTTTCTCACATGACACACAATTACAATTGATTTTTGAAAAAATGCAAATTGCCGGCCAGCTGGCTCAATCTCCAGATACAAATTCATTAATGATGGTTGAATCAAATGTTGGCATTAACAAAGCTAACCAACATTTAGATAGAGCGGTAACAATTAATTTAGAAAAAACATCGGCTCAAATAAAAGTTGATTTTACAAATCGTAATTATCCACCAACTAACATTGTGAAAAATAAAAACAAAGATGAAGCCAATCACTTAACTTATATAAATTATCAACGACTTATTTTTCCAACCAATTTCTCTATAGTAAGTATTGATTTTGATAATCAAGAAATTGCTGATTGGGATGAAGAATTGATCACTAATTCTAAAAATGAAACTTTTAAACAAATTGGTTTTTTAATCACTGTCCCAGAACAATCATCTAAAAAACTCATTGTGTCCCTAGCCCATCCCACTTCAACCAATCCAGCCAAACTTTGGATCCAAAAACAAGCTGGTCTACCGCCCACCCCATATAATGTCTCCTATCAAAATCAAACTCAATCATTTGAACTAACTCAAGATACTCTCGTAGAATTTACCCCCTGACTGCTACAATATGGTGATGACACAACAAACTCGAGAAAAAACTACTGCGCTTTTGGCTAAAGCAGGGCAATTATTAGCCAGTCTTGATATTGATCAAAATCAAACTGAGCTTAAGTCACTGCAACAGCAAACCTACCTTGCTGATTTTTGGGATAAACCTGATGCCCAATTAATAACTCAGCAGGCAGCACAACTACAAACCAAACTAGATCAAATCATTGCTATTTCCCAACAAACTCAAGATTTACAAGCTATGGTGGAATTATTAACTGGAGTAGATGATCCTGGTATTGAAAAAGAAATTACATCCCTACTCCCCAAATTTGAAAATGAACTAGAAAACCTTGAGCTAAACCAATTCTTAAATAGCAAATACGATGGCTATGGGGCAATTCTTTCTATTCACTCCGGTCAGGGAGGAACTGAAGCCATGGATTGGGCCGAAATGTTACAAAGAATGTATCTGAAATTTTTTGAAAGGCGGGGTTGGACACATAAATTTATTTCACAATCCCCAGGAGAAGAAGCCGGGATTAAAAGTTGTGAATATGAAATTAATGCTCCCTATGCCTATGGATTTTTAAAACATGAGGCCGGAACTCATCGCTTAGTTAGACAAAGTCCCTTTAATGCTGATAATTTGCGTCAAACTTCATTTGCCTCAGTTGAAGTTTTGCCACTCATAGAAGCAAGTAGCACTGAGATTGAAATTAAAGATAGCGAACTCGAATGGCAGTTTAGTCGGTCGGGAGGAGCAGGTGGACAAAATGTGAATAAGGTTAATACTGCGGTTGAGTTAACCTATTTACCTAGCGGAATTGTGGTTAAGTGTCGAGAAGAACGATCTCAAGTCCAAAACAAAGAAAGGGCTTTAAAAAAACTTAAAGCTATCTTAGCAAAAAAAGAAGAACTTAAACAAAAACAGGAGCTAGCTCTAGTTAAAGGCAAACACATTCAACCGACATGGGGAACTCAAATTCGCAATTATGTCCTTCATCCCTATCAACTAGTTAAAGATACTCGTACTCAATACGAAACCTCAGACACCGCCTGCGTATTAGATGGTGATCTGGAACAATTTATTAGAGAAGAGATCAGAAAACTCTAGCCAGCTCGGAATTAAATTAGTATGATATAAACATGCACAAAATTGAACTTGCAACTACTAAAAATCCAAATGAGCCTTCCTCTGAAAACCTGAATGCACAAACCAAACACACCACAATACACACCACAAAAGCTGTTGACGAAAACTCGTTAACATATAATAATGGCAACTCTATGGCATCACCCTTCTCTAAGCTTGTTATTATTTTTAGTATCGTAGCTATTACTGCCGGAGTAGCTACTGGTTTTGGTGGATATAAGCTTAAGATGAAAGCTGGGGGATTACTCCCCAGCCCCTCTAATCTTCAGCGCATAGCAGAAGAGGGTAAAATCAAGGCCGGTGATGTTTTTGGAGTTGCTGACGAAAAAACATTTAAAGATTCAGCTGAGGGATATTTAGAAGCTGGGGGAATTGATGGTGAAGGATCACACAAATTGGTTCGAGTCGGTGGCGTTTCCCAAACCGTCTATCTCACATCCTCTATTACTGATTTAGATAAATTTATTGGGATGGATGTCAAAATCTGGGGAGAAACCTTCAAAGGTCAAAAGGCTGGCTGGCTGATGGATGTTGGCCGGATTGAAGTGGTCAATCCCGATAGCCAAACTCCTGTTGAAGAATAAACTGTTGAAGAATAAACTTGCAATACTCTTATCAGAAACGCTACACTAGATCTGCCTATGATTGTTTTTGACAAAGTTTCTAAAAAATTTTTTAACGATACTTTTGGTATTCGAGAAGTTAGTTTTACAATTGATGAGGGAGAACTTGTCCTGATTACTGGCCCAACTGGCAGTGGCAAAACCACCATAATGAGACTAATTACTAAAGAGTATCTACCTACTGAAGGTCAAATTATTTTTAATGATATTGATCTAGAAAAAATCAAACCATCTTTGCTCCCAAAGCACCGTCGTAAAATTGGGGTAATTTTTCAAGATTATCGTCTGCTGCCAGAATCGAATGTCTGGGAAAACGTCGCTCTCCCGCTTTTTATCGTTGGTAAATCACAACAAAAAATAGAAGAACGTGTAACTGATTTATTAAGACTAGTCCATTTGGAAGAGAAAGCAGATCTTTTTCCCAGAGAACTCTCGGGCGGAGAAGCCCAAAGAGTAGGTATTGCCAGAGCGCTAGCCACTGCGCCTGCAGTTATATTTGCCGATGAGCCAACTGGCAACCTCGATAAAGATGCAACTAGATCTATCATCAGGCTCCTTGAAAAAATTAATGAGCTGGGCACCACAGTTTTATTGGCAACTCATGATGTAGTGGTGTTAAACGATCTCAAAGATGTGAGAACAATAGAACTCAACAATGGAGAACTGGTCTCTGATAGTCTGGCAAAGAAAAATTTAAAAGAAAGAAAAAGAAAGAAAGAAGCTAAAACATGAATCCTCTTTCATCAGCCTTGACCAATATTAGGCGCTCACCTTTTCAAAGTTTAACTGCAATAGTAATTACCACCGTAACTTTATTTGTAGCCTATGCTTTTTCTTTAATGATTTTAGGAACCCAACAAATCCTAAATTACTTTGAGACTCGCCCTCAAGTAATTGGATTTTTTGAGCTTAATACTTCTACTAGTGAAATTAATCAAGTTGGCGAAAGCATGCAGCAAAAATCTTACGTCAAAGACGTTAGGCTTATCACTCAAGAACAGGCTCTTGTCACTTACCGTGAAGAAAATAAGGATGATCCTCTTTTGCTGGAATTAGTTACGGCTGACATCTTGCCCGCCAGCGTGGAAGTTTCAGCAGATGAAGTTTCATCATTAGTGCAGATCAAAAATGATTTAGAAGCATTAGATGAAATTGAAGAAGTGGTTTTTCAACAAGACATTATCGATTCACTGACTAATTGGACTACTTCGGTAAGACGCGTGGGTGTCGCCGTGGTCGTAGTTTTAGGATTAACTTCCTTTTTAATTATCACTGCCCTGGTAAGTATGAAAGTTACTCACCGTAAAAAAACTATCCAGATCATGAAAATTTTAGGTGCCGGCAACTGGTTTGTCATAGCCCCATTTTTCTTTGAAGGTGTTATTTATGGTTTAGTCGGATCGTTAATTGGTTGGATAGGAATGTATATTTCTTTACTTTATCTCACTCCCTGGCTAAGAGATTTCTTAGGCGCAATTTCTCTCTTGCCCATCCCTTGGGAAATATTTGCCATTCAACTTAGTATTGGGACACTACTGGCCATTTTACTAGGTGGATTTGCTGGAGTAACCGCAGTAAAAAGGATGATGAAATGAAATTATGGGTAAACGAATTTATGGGCTTATTACTTTAATCTCAATTTTTTTAGCAGTTCTTCTTTCCACCTCAGTTGTCTCTGCTCAAAGCTGTGATGAGATTAAATGTGAAGATGAAGGCGATCAGCTGAGTTGTATTAAGCAAAAAAAATCCTGTTGGGAAGATAAAATCTTACAAACCCAACAATCACAGGTTACTCTTACTAACACCATTAGTATTTTATCTGGTCAAATCAGCATTCAACAGCTGCAAATCCAACAGACATTGGCTGAAATTGTTCAATTAGAAAAAGAAATTGGCGAACTAAGTGAGCGAATCTTTGGATTGGACATCTCACTAGATCGCCTCAGTTCTATTCTAGTCAAAAGAGTGGGCGAACAATACAAACGCACTCAGATAGATCCAATTTTTTTACTTTTCAAAGGGAGCTCCTTAAACAACTTTTTATCTGAATATAAATATATTAAATTAGCAAAAAAACAAACCTTAAACGCAATGCAACGAGCTGAGTCTCAGCGCCTACTTTATGACGAACAAAAAAGCTTGAAGGAAGAAAAACAAACCCAGGTTGAAACAAAAAAAATACAGTTAGTTCAACAACAAGCTCGGCTTCAACAGCAACGTGCTGACCAACAGTATCTACTGAGTGAAACTAAAAATAATGAGTCTCGTTTCCAAGAAGAACTAGCTAAAACACTCCAAGAGCTGCAAGCTATCCAATCAATTATTGCTGGTCAGGGAAATGAATCTGAGGTGGGAGAAATCACCCAAGGAGAAACCATAGCCTCAATTATTGCTGGTCCCTCAGCCTGTTCTACCGGCACTCATCTTCATTTTGAAGTGGTCAAAGACAACTCCCATCAAAATCCAACTGGATATTTAAGCCAAACTGATATTATCTGGTCTAATCAACCCGATGATCCTTTTAGTTTTTCTGGCAGTTGGAATTGGCCTGTATTTGATGCCGCTAGAATTACCCAAGGCTATGGCATGTCTTGGTACGCGCGGGTCATACGAGCCTATGGAGGGTCCCCCCATACTGGAATTGATTTAGTGAGTAAAACTAATAGTGATTCTAGAGTTAGAGCAGTTAAGAGTGGAACTTTGTTTCGCGGTAGCGTGGCTTGCGGAAAGGGACTACTGCGATATGTGCGCATTAAACATAAAGAAGGTGATATTAACACCTACTACCTTCACATCAATTACTAATCCAAACATAACTCTGGATGCTCTGTCGCGTATCCAACTGCATCATAAACATAAGCATAGTAAACCGCGCCATTTTCTGAAGCTACCCGATGCAGATACTCAATGGGCGGTCTCTGGAACCACTCATTAGTTACGTAGTAAGCTTCTTGGTTCGCTTTAACGGCTCTACAGCCTAAATTCACCATCGGTTCTTCAGAGACTTGCAAATTATCTAACCCCACCGCATGTTGGAAACCAGAACCCTCTATTTTACCCAACTGCACATTCTTCTGATAATAGTCTGGGTCAATCTGACGGTAGTAAGCATAAGCCATAATCGGATCTGAGAAAAAAGGCTTAATATAAATTGAGATCTGCTTGGGATAAGAGTCTAAAACCTCAAATAATTCCGGTAGATATGATTGATAAACTTCATCGTGCTTGACTGTGTGAATAGTATAAAAATTGACCAAAAAGGGGAGACTTGAAAAAATAAATAGTGTAACTAAGCCTGCGCCAATAATTTTTTGCCAGCTGGTTTTAGGTAAAAACTGCCAAAACACCTGTAAGCCTAAAACCATAATCAAAATCAAAAAAGGAACTAGTGGAGAAAGCCTCACGATTTGAGGCTGTCCTGCTAAAATGCCCGAAAGGGGCGCAACTAGCAAACCAAGCAATACAAATACTCGTGCATTATTTGTAGTACTTTGAGTTTCAACTCTGAATAGGGCTCCCACTAACCCTAAAAAAAATAATGGTAATAAGATTATGTAAAATTGTCCAAAATCCTCGACTGATTGATAGCGAAGTTGATTATCGCCATGAGTAAACAAAAACTGTGGAGAATAGGTAGAAATAAAACGCTGTAGTAGCTCTTTACCATAATAAAATGGCTTGTTCCACAACCCGTAACAAATCACTTTAGGTAACTTGTCAGTACAAAAAGTCCGATTCTGATTAATTGCCATTACTAGGCCCTCGTCAGCCAGAATTCCTACTTGGTTAAACCGCGCTGTTACGGCAGGAGCTATTTGAGGATGAAAAAGTGGTGCGATTAAAACTGTAAAAACAGTCAAAAATAGAATTGCCTTTTGCCATTTTACTTGCTTTGCTATTAACAAGAAAATTAAAAAACCAATAGAGAATAGTAGCGTCACAGGTCGAAAGGCGACGTAGGTGTACCAGGTTAAAGCCATAAATATCGCAGATAAAATTGCCCATCCCCAACTTTTTTCCGCAGTGATTTTGTGTAAAAAGATCAAACCCAGAGTAAAAAACAATACTGCGAGATTTGCTTCATAAGCAAACCGGCTTAAGATAAACGTCCATGGGCTCAGAGCCACAATCAAAGCCCCAAATAGAGCTAGTTCTTTCTGAATTTTAAATTCTCGTAGTAACCAAAAAATTATTGCTACTGATAAGGACCCCGCAATCGCCGAAGGCAAACGTACCGCCACCGAATTTAAACCGATAAATTTAATAAACGGCATTAACAAATATGCTTGCACGGGTAATTTCTGATCTCCAAAACCTTTAAAAATTACTGGCCAGGGAATCCCATGCTCATCTCTCCCCGTCTCTACCAAAGAGTAAGAAATGTACCCAAAATGAGCTTCATCAATCAGTAAACCTCGCGGAGATCTATCTAACCACCAGAATCTTAAACAAAAAGAAAGTAAAATTAAAATTAATAATATAAAGCCACTGTAGCGCTTAACTATGGTCATCAATCAAGTATAGCCGAAAAATGATCAATCAATAGGTTCTTCTTCAATCAGTCCTTTTGCTTTTAAAGAAGCAACTAAGTCGGGATACTCTCGTTCCAATGAAGGCAGGGTGTCTGCCCCCTGATGTCGAAGCTGAGCCAGCACTGCTGACTCTGCAGTAGATAGATCATGCTCCGCTACCTCTTGAGGAGAAACAAGCATCTCAAGGAGTCTTCCTTGGTAGGGCAGTCTTTGAAATTGATCATATTCATAGAATGGAGACATCTTGCAATCCTTTTTATTTATTTTTATTTTATATATCAAATTATATCATTCTTCTCTTCCACCACCAATAGGGCCTCCACAACAAATAGGCTATCTTTTGCCAAATATCAGCATGCTTCCAGGTATAGATATTGGCATGCCGCCAACTCATCTGTTCTATTTTGCTTTGCCCAAAAACATCAGTATTAGTAGTTTCATGGTTATGATCAACTCTGGCCTGAGGTTCAAATAAAATTTTCCAGCCTCTCCCGCGCGCTGTTTGCGAAAGATCAATATCTTCCCAATAGGCTGGATAGTAAGCCAAGTCAAAGCCACCTATCTCTAGCCACTTGTCCTTATTAAACATGGCACTTCCTCCACTTGCCCAAGCTGTCTGGCCAAACTTAAAGTCATCTGCTTTAGAATGAATAAACATTCCCCGTTCAAACCAAAGTTTATTCTTACCACTTTTTATTCCGTCACGTTGGTGGTCAAATTCTAAACAGCCCACTGCGAACACGCCGTTGTCTTTAAAATGTGGAACTAATTTTTTAATCGTATCAAAATAAGTACTAACATCATCATTAACCAAAAAAATCAAAGGGTGTCTGGCCAACTCCACTCCCCGATTGCTATTAGCAGCAAAACGAAGGCTGGTTTTATTAGCTACATAGACAAGATCAACTCGTTTTTTACTCTGCTTAAACTCGCCCTTATACAAAATATAGTTATCGCTTTTCGCACCTCTTCCCAAACCATAATTTTTCTTTAACCAAACGAGGGTTTCTTTAAAACCTCCGTCATCAACTATGATCACTTCGTCACCGTTTCGTAGTGACTTTAATACACAAGGAAGGTTTTTTTTTAGCAAAATTTTACCTTGATAAGTAGGGATAACTACCGATACTCCAGGATTAAAATTTGTTTGATTTTTCATAAATCAAATCATATTAAATAATTTTTTTTCAAAAACATCTTTACCAAAAATCTTAGCACGTTGCTGAGCTTTATGCTGATATTTAATTCTTAATTCTTGGTTAGTGATTATCTGCACAGTTTTTTCTAAACACTCTGATTGTTTTAACCACAGCAATTCTTGAAGTTCTTCTCCTACTACTTCTGGTTGCCCGCCCTTACCATACACGATTGGCACACAACCTGAGGCCATGGCCTCAGCCGTACTGACTCCAAAATGTTCAGTTTTTTGGGGATTTTTTTCAGGATCAATGCCAAACCCAGCGGCATGCCAATAAATACTGGCCTTACCATACCATTTGAGCAGTTCCTTCCTATTTAGATCATGATAAAACTCTACCGACAGATCTCTTTTCTTGCGCTTAATCAAAGAAAGATACTCTTGATCTTCTACGGATCCGATAAAAACTAGCTTCCAGCTTTTTGTTTCCTGCGGATACTTAGTTATTAGCTTGCGAAAAATATCAATTAAAACGTCTTGTCGCTTACTATGCAACTGACGAAAAAATCTACCAACGCTTAAAATGATTTTCTCTTTCTTAGTTACAGCAGAAATACTGCTAATTTCATCTACATCCACTAAAGGGTTGTGAACCAAATCTATTTTTACCGGCCAAGTAGCTTCAACTACTTCTTTAGTAAATTGAGAATTAGTGTTTTTAAGCTGCCAATTCTTTAACTTTAATTGACTAAACCATGATGAGTGATCGATCTTAAGTGGTACTTGCACATGAAGAATGTTTTTTTTGGCTAAACTAAAAAATAAACTTCCATCAGTTAAGTAATACATGACATCAAATTGTCGAGTCCAAAGGAGTTTTTGAATAAAGTTGGCAGTCGATCCCAAGGGAGAAGGCACAAAGGATATGTTGTCCAAGGAGCGATTGAGAAATTTTTCATATTTTTTCACTATTGAGGCATCGCCCGCATATTGTTGTGGCACAGCGATGGAAACAATATATTTTTTAGCTAGGGAAGTTGCTACGTCCAAGATATATTTTTCACCACCGCCGGTATGCTTGGGGATATATGGCGAGTAGAGACAAACTTTCATTGTTCATCCTGCCACATTTTAAAAATTTTTTGCTCGATCTGTTGATAGGTTTCATCTAATGAAGGCTTGCGTTGTTTTTCCCAGAGTTGAGTATAAACTAGCATTCTGTTCATGCCTTGGACTATCGCTTCTATCCAACCCTCTACTCCATCTCTAAAGCCTAGCTTGAATACTCCTCGACGCACAAATTCCATTATTCCTTTGCGTAA
>JAHJTF010000009.1 GCA_018830045.1 Patescibacteria group bacterium
ATAGCCTGTGGTATATAAAACTAAAGTGGCCAGAGCTCTGGCTGTTCGGCCATTGCCTTCAATAAAAGGATGAATGTGAACTAATTGATAGTGGGTAATCGCCGCTCTAAAAATTGCTGGCAGATGTTGAGTGTCAGGATGGTTCAACCATTTAAAAAATTCTTCAATCAAAAAAGGAACTTCAACGGAAACTGGAGGTCTAAACACCACTCCACCCGCAACAGCACTTTTGACAATTACTTGTTTGTCCCGATACTCGCCTATATAGCCCTCGTCTATTAAATTTTGCGTGGTTAATTGGTGCAGGGTTTTGAGAGTTTTCTGCGAAAACAAATCGGGACTAACTGCGCCATCTTGTTGATCAATCCACTTAATTACATTACGATAATTAATCACCTCCTGGATATCCCTTTCCCTGGCTAGAATCCCAGTTTCTCTCTCCACCTCTTGTGCATCAATGGTGACCTCTAGACGTACTATTTGTTGAGCCTGAGTTTGAGTCAGCTCATTGCCCTCAATTTTAGTCCCAAAGTGAACTGTCCTCACCAAAGCATCGTCGCGAAACTTTGCCTCCCAAGCCGGAACCAAGGGTGCATTTTCAATCAAAGCTTTAGCGGCTTCAATCCGGTTAAGATACGTCAAAAGGTTGTGCGTAATGGTGTAATGAGGTTTATACATGAATTAGTTTCTTTCTGGCTTATTTTCGCACATTTTGCAGGGATTAAATAGTATATAATCTGGCCTATATAATCTGGCCATAATACAGAGTATATAATGCAACCATGACAAAGATAGAAACCCCTGATAACCCCAAAGATCTTCCTGTGGCAGTAATAAAAAATATGGTTTCATTAGCCACCAGCGGTTTTGGTTTAGTGGTGGCTTTGGCCTGGAACGAAGTCATTAAAAAAACTGTGCAGGAATATATTGATCCTTGGCTTGGTAAGAGCGGGGGAATTGTTTCAATGCTAATTTATGCAGTGGTGGTTACACTTTTGGCAGTGTTTGTGACCATGCAACTTAGTCAAATGCAGAAAAAATTTGAAAAATTAAGTGAAAAATTCAGTCACAACAAAAAATAACACCCGATTAATAACATCACCTTTGGTTACTTATCTCTTTAATGATGCCCACATGATTTTAGGCACCTCGTTGACTAAATCGCTAGCGTTGTAATATGGCCCAACACGGTGATAAAGCGACTCGCCTGCCTTTTTATTAATAAAGCTTCCCACCACAGCACAAGTAAGAGCATCATGAGTACAGTACAGCGCGGCTACTATTCCCGCCAATACATCACCCGTGCCGCCTTTAGTCATTCCAGCATTTCCTCCCTCAATTTTAATAATTTCCTCTTTTGTAAAAACTTGATCGACTGGACCTTTTAACAATAAGGTTGCTTGGTTAATGGTAGGTAAAAAATTTTGAATCTCAGCCTGAGTCAATTCCGAGCTTTTCATTAATCGCTGGAGTTCTTGATGGTGAGGGGTAATAATATGATGAGAATTTAACAAAACTGGATTTACCATCTGCAAAGCTCCGGCATCAACTACCCATTTTTTATCTGCGTATTTTGATAACAAATTATTAACAATGTCAGCAGTTTTTTTATCCCGATCCATGCCTGGGCCAATCAAAATACAATCAGACTCAACAATATAAGCATTTAGGTCATTTCTGGGAACCACAATTCCATTGAGAAAACTGGCTTTAGCTTCCCTCACCAACTCATTGTTTGACGGAATTGATGAATAAAATACCATGTCCACAAACTTGCTAGCGATATCCAGGCTCCATTGACTGGCCGCATGAAACAACTCACTCCCACCTATGATTAATAACCTTCCATTTTGGCCCTTGTGAGAAGCTGGGGCCGGAAGTTTTACTTGATCTAAATAGTGGCGAATATTTTTGGGAATTCTCATTGAGTTTTGTTTAATCAGTTTTGTTTAATCAAATTTTAATCAGATTCATTCAGCTTGATAATAACAGATGTGTCTTTATGCCGATGAACCTCCCAAGCGGTTTCTATAGAAGCCGTAGTAATAATAGTCTGCGTACCATCTAGTAAATTTAAAACCAACTCCTTATGATCCGCATCTAATTCAGATAAGACATCATCTAGTAGTAAAATCGGTTCTTGTTGTGTCTCGTGCTTGAGAAAAGCTAGTTCACAAGTTTTTAACCATAAAACACCCATCCGCTGTTGACCACGCGAGCCAAAAAGCGCAATGTCACGTCGCTCTTCACCGCTTTTCTCTGTTTCTACGGCAAGTTTGATAATCAAATCATCTTTATGCGGCCCGATTAAAGTATGGCCCGCGGCAATCTCACGCTTTGCATATTTTTCTTGACGTTGCTCCGTTATTGGTGAGGAATCATACTCAACACTAAACGGCACTGAAAAATCCACTGATTTAAAAAAATCTAAAAATTGCCGACGTTTTTCTTGAATAAACTGACCATGCTTGAGAATTGTCATGGTCCAAAAAGTTAATGCGCTACGAGGCATCTCGCCTTCTCTAACTTGAAATAATAAACGATTGCGTTTTAATAATGCCTGACTGTAAGTATCTAATGCGCGCGCATATTCACCATCTACTAAACATAATGGTTCATCCATAAAATCTCGCCGCCGATGCTTTGAGCCTTCAATCAGGCGCATATCCTCTGGCCGAAATACCACCGTCAGTAGCTGACCGACAAACTTACGCTTGCTTCTGCGCGCATTATTAATAGAAAACAAGCGTTTCTGCGTCCGCCGACCTTGAACCTCACCTCTAGTCAACATCACCTCTAACTCTATTTCGTCGCCATTGGTCTGGACTTTGCCCCTGACTCTCCCCAGCTCCTGATCAAACTCAATCATCTGTTCAATTTTGGTAGCGCGAAAACTATCACCACTAGCTAATAAATGAATAGCTTCAATAATAGAAGTTTTCCCAACGGCATTGGGACCAACTAGAATTGTGGTAGGAGAAATTGTGGTAGGGGTTTTAAAATCAATAGTTTTAGTTTCGTAATTTCGAAAATGAGATAGGGAAAGTTGGGTAAGTTGCATTGAGCTTATTGTAACAGGTGATTTATGCAGATGGTTTTGGTATTTACATTGCATATTTTTTGTATATAATATGTATGTGCAGCTTAAAAATAAATATTATGATTGGAGTATAAGAAAAAATAAGTGGTTGATTAAAAATAGAAATATTTCATTCGAAGAAATTAAATCTGCAATTGAAGAAAATCGAGTCTTAATAGACATGAAACATCCAACTCTAATAAAACAGCGTTTATTAATTTTTAATAAAAATAATTATGCATATGTTGCTCCATATGTAGAAGATACTCAAAAAATATTTTTTAAAACTATTTATCCTAGTAGAAAATACACCAAAAAATATTTACCATGAAAAAATTTGACCCATTTAAAAACCTCCGGTTGGATGCAGAAGAACAGCAAATCGAAAAAGATATTGAGGCTGGTTTATATCAACCAGTTAAAAACATGGAAAAAAGGATTGAAGAATTACAACAAATCGCCAAAAACACCTCCTTAAAAAATAAAACTATTAGTCTCAGAATAAACTACAAAGACTTAATTGATTTTAAAGCCAATGCGGCTCACGAAGGCATGCCCTACCAAACATTAATTGGATCGCTGATTCATAAATACAATACCGGACAAATTATCTTTCGTGATCGTGGAGCTGAAAAATATGAAGCTGAAGAAAAGCAAAAATAAGTTACTTTTTTTCAATATTAAACAGACCGCTTTTTAGCGCCACCCGACCTGGTGCGCGCAAGTTAAAAACCTTATAAAAATCATTACCATTAATCGTCACACTACCTTTATCAGTTTGAAAAGTCACGTTAGCTGTCACCCCATTATTAGCATAACTCACAGATACCCCACTCACACTTGAGTAGCCATCGCCCAAACTAGTAGCTTTATTTTTCAATTCGTCGCTTGAGTAAGGATTCCCTCCCCAACACGAACCGCTGGGTGTAACGCGATCATCACTCTGACCATGCTTAACCAGTATCACCCAGGCATTGATGATATCAGCCATCTCAGAGCTAGTTAGCCAAGGGTGACTGCGACCACAACTATCTCCACTACGACTCTTGTACCACCCCTTATAAAACCAGGGACTGCCAGCAATCTTTTCATAAGCTTGGCTAGTCCAACCATCTCGGCCGCCCTTAGCATCCCAAAATCCAGGAGTTGAGTGACCATTAGCTGAATATGATTCCTGATATCCACCTGAAGTAGAAGCATACCAAGCTGAAAATGGTTGCCCACCCGCCATCAACACCCAGCCGCTGGTCTCATTAACTGCTCTCTCCCAGTTTCCCCCCTTGTTAGCAGGTTTATAAACTTGGCAAGCTTCGGTGGCGCAAATAGAACTGGCACCATTATTAGTGCGCGCAAGTGCGTATGAACGCGCTGCAACTGCTTGAGCCTTCAGGGCTTCAAAACCACCATTGTCACCCCAAGAATTTGGCACTTCATAGATGCGCTTGGTGTAGGTTTCAATATCTACGGTGCCATAACCATCTACTGTAATATTGACTGCGGTTGAATAATCTTTTTTAATTTCAATGCCGTTGCCATAATAAGCTCTTAAAATCTCCTCTGTTGATTGGCCTTCTTTAGCTCGTCCATAAGCTCCATACTGGCTCATGCCTTTGAAATGAGGAGCACCAAAGCTAAAAACAGCAAATGCTGGTGAAAAACCTGGATTATAATCTGGTCGACTAGCAGGATCATCAGCTGGTGGAACATCACCCACGGTAGTTTGGAAAGTCCCAGATTTTTCATCTAAGATTGCCTGCTGCCTGGCGCTCAGGGCCGCAATTTTACCCGACAACTGCGCTTGATAGTTTTTGGCTCCTTTAATCTCTCCCCGAAAAAACTCTGCTTGCTCATCCAACTGTTTTTCTAAAACTGCTAATCTGACCTGATCTTGCTCAAGTTTTGCTCGATCTGTCTCTAGTTGTCCAATCTCATCAGAAATTTTCTGAATCAACATGTTGTCCTGAGCTCGCACCGAACTTCTGTAAGCCATATCTTTAGTAAACTTAGCCGCATCTTGAGTGGCTAAAAAAGTCATAAAGGGTGAAAAAGTGCGAGTACGTTTGTACTGCTCAGCAATGCGTTTAGACAAAATATGATACTGAATCGCCAAATCTTCTTCTCTTTTTTGGATATCTTTTGCCAATTGAATTGATTTGTTTTTAGCTACCACAATTCCATTGCGCGCTGACTGAATTCGCGCCTCTAACCCCGAGAGTTCTTTTTCCAATGGTTTAGTGGCGTTAACTGACAATTGACGAAGATGTTCTAGTTCATCGATCTGCTGCTGGAGATCATCTACTGGATTAATAGCAAAAACATGAGGAATGTCAACAAAAACACCGCTAATAAAAACTAATAAAACTAAACTGACTAAAAATACCAACCACTTCATGGCTTTGAGCATATTTTAAGTGTAGCAGACAAGAGGTTTCCTCGCTAATTTGAGAAGAGCTATACACCAGCCCAGTTTAGTTCTTCAATCCTGATTAGAACTTTTTTTGAGCAACACTCAGAGATTACTCAAAAAACAACCAAGTTAATGCAAGAGATAGAAAATAACCAAGCTCAGCTTTTTGGCTGGGGGCGACATTCATCACCGGAGATAAAAAATATTATCAAAAAGCCAAGGATATTGGCTTTATAAAACTGTGGGAATAAGTTGTATTCTTTATAATTGTAAATCTCGCCTTTTAGTTCCTCCAGTAGATGAGTTACAATAAAGAAGTGAAAAAGAAAAATATTATTGGAATGATTTTGGTTTTTATTTTTTTATTTGGTGTTTTCCAAAAAATAAACATAGTTCAAGCTAGTCTTGGCGGACCTTGCAACGCTCCAACCACTGGCGTTGGTGTTGAGATTCCTTCTTATCCACAAACTACCTCTCATACTGTTACCATTGACTTATCTGCAAATTTTGACCCTGACAAGTCATACAAACTTACTGCGGAACGAGGATATGCCGCTGATGTGGCTACTAGTCCTTCATTCTTCATAAATAAAAATTCAAGTAGTTGCAATAACGGCCAGGATTGTGTTTCAGTGTACAACGGCAAGGTTACCTGGGAGATAACTTCAGAAAAAGCATTGATATATAATCCTGAGGAGTGGATTTTTAATAATACATCCCGCGTTGATTTGGTTTGGTCAGGAACGAGTCAATGTGATGTTGGAGATATTAAAATTACAAGAGTAGATGCCCCTGGCCAAGGATGTACTTTAAAAGTTTTTCAAAATCGAAACGGTCAAACCTGTTATCAAAATCCAGGTTTTGATGGTTGTTTTGTTAAAGGTATCGACATCACGGTAGTTGTCACAAACCTAAAAAACACTTCTGGAAAACCCTGGGAGGGAAAGGTTGGTCTGAGAATTGATCAAATTGGAGGCGGTGAGTGGGATGGAAGTGGAGCTACAGCTGTTAACGGCAAAGCAACGCTCTCATTTAATCCAGGTGCCGCCAGCCCTCCAACAGAATACAAAATATATGTTGAAGAAAGAAAGTGGGTTAATGAAGACTTTCCTGGTTGTGAGTTTGGCCTCACTGTACAAAATGGTTGTAACACCAATCAATGTGAGCCGGAACAGGAAATTACCCCTTCAGCAGGTGTAAAATCCTTTGAACTCTGTAATCAAATCCCAGAGTCTGGCCCCAAAGATAAATGCTTAGAATGTTTCAATAAAAAGGGTATCTGGACTGCCATTGGCTGTATTGATACTACTTCTACGCAAGGTATTGTCAGTAAGCTTATGACCATAGGGATGAGTATTGCTGGTGGGATTGCTTTGTTAATGATTTTAGCCGCGGCCTTTTTGTTTGCTACTTCTGAGGGTGAACCCAAGCGTACTAGTGAAGCCAAAGAAATTCTCACCTCGGCTATTATTGGCTTAATCTTTATTATCTTCTCAGTGACTGTTCTAGAGTTTATTGGGGTCAATATCTTAAAAATCCCCGGATTTGGAGGACCATGATAATTGTTAATAAAAAAATCCTTATTATTGCTTTATTAACTCTCATTTTCGCAATGTTTTTACACCACCAGGCACCACCTGTGCTTGCCATTACTGCAGGAGATGAAGTCACCAAAGATGTCATTGATAAGCTGAACCCTCTTATTCAAGAAAATTCAGATCCTAAATTAGCCAAAGAACTCGCTACTCCGGGAGGGATTGTGTCGCGATTTTTAGGAGTATTTGCTTTTCCTATTGCTGGGCTAATTTTATTTGTGATGTTAATTTGGGGCGGGATTGAGATGATGGCTGGGAGTGCAACTAAAAAATCAATGGATGCAGGCAAACAACGTATTACCACTGCATTATTAGGATTTCTGCTTCTTTTTACTGCCTTCTGGATTGCCAGAATTTTAGAGATGATGTTTGGGATCAAAATTTTGTAACCCTTATCTACTTGCCGAATCTTCTTTGTCTATGCTGATATTCTGCTAAAGCTTTATCAAGCTCCGTAGTGTCAAAGTCTGGCATTAACACATCAGAAAAATATAGCTCGCTATACTCACTCTGCCAAGTTAAAAACCCCGAGAGACGTTTCTCCCCACCTGGACGGATAATCAAATCTGGATCTGGCAAGTCAACTGTATCTAGATTTTGAGTAATTATTTCCTGAGTAATTTTTGCCCTACTGGGTAATTGATTAACTTTATTTACTGCTCTTAACAGCTCATCTCTACCACCATAATTAAGCGCAAAAGTCAGGGTTAGATTTTGATTTTGCTTGGTTTTTTCTACCCCGCACTCAATTTTTTCTCTAATATCTTGATCAAACCGACTTAAATCGCCAATGGTTTTAATTTTAATGCCCTTTTGATGTAATTGCTGGATATTTTTATCCAGCATCTCCCGGAAAAGATCCATCATGAGTTGTATTTCAGCTAAATTTCGATTCCAGTTCTGCGTACTAAAAGCCCATAAAGTTAAATACCCAATGCCCTTTTTAATACAATAATCTGCCAGCTCTTCAATCAACTTATCTGCTACTCTGCGATGTCCCTTAATAATAGCTAGCCCTTTTTTCCGCGCCCAGCGACGATTCCCGTCCATGATTATGGCTATGTGTTGAGGAAGATTATTCACAGATGACACGAGTTCCCTCACAGTCTTGATTTACTAATGCTTTATAAAGATTGTCTTTTTTCAATCCAGAAATAATCTGTGACTCAACTTGAGTTTGAGCCAATTTTAATGACTCTTCAATTTTATGCCACATCCCTCCAGTCACGTCAAAACCCTTGGTTTTGGTCATCATTTTTTTAACTTCAACTGCATTTTTTGTTGAAATCAGAGGAACAACCTTGCCCAGGTGATTCAAAACTCCAGCCACTTCATTCACATGAATGACTTTTTTGACTTTGTAATCCGTCTTTTGTTGCAACCATTCCACTAAAAAACTAAAAATTGTCTCAGTCGACCAAATCGTGCATCCTTGCTGGCTATCTACAATAACGTCTCCATAAGTAACTGGTAATAGCCCCTTGGTTAAATATTGAGTGAAAACCTGGTCATCCCAGCTGTGCTGTTTTTTATTTTTGGTCACTAGAGTATTGCAAAAAGTAAAGGACACAGCCGGCAATTCTTGAGATAGACATTCTTCAACTACGATTCTATTTATTTTGGCCGCACTATCTTGGGTAATAGCCATGCCCATTAAGCTATCGCTGTTTATAAAGCCGTCCATAGTTTTATAACGAAGAGCCGGAACATGAGCAAAACTTCCTTGTCCATGACCTAAAATAAGAACACTCTTGGTTTTTTTTCTAGCCCGAGCAATTTCTCCTATTAATCCTTGGAGAGATTGCGCTCTCACTAACATGGGCACTTCTTTGTTTGTGATGACTGAACCACCAAGTTTAATTAAAATGATTTCTTTGGACATCATTATTCCTTTATAAAATCAGGGTGGGTAAGTAATACCAATTTAGTCCAAGGGGCATAAACTGACTTATTCTGGTCTAATTCTTCCAACAGTTCTTTAGTAGAAATCCATCTAATGTTTTTAACTTCCAACGGATTGGGATTAACCAAACCTTCATACTGCCCTATAAAAACAGTGTCCATCTCATGCTCACCGAACTCATCATTGCATTTGATCTTATAAATAAATTTATCAAGCTTGTTTAACTCAACCCCTACTATGCCTAGTTCTTCTTTTAAACGGCGGCTGGCACATTGCTTGTAGTTTTCTCCTGGTCTTAAATTACCACAGCAGGCATTAGCCCATTGATTGGCGCCAACAATTTTATAAGCACTGCGTTGCTGAATTAACCACTCGCCTTGAGAATTATGCAGTAATACTGAGCTCGCCCGGTGCAATCTAGCCGGATGACGATGGGCTGACACTTTATCCATCACTCCAAGCTGATGATCGCTTACATTAACCACGACAACTTGATCTAGACTATTATTTTTTGGTCGCCGCTGTGATTGTTGAGATTGTTGTTGAATTAATTGTTTCATAATTTCAAAAAACTTATTATACCGCTTCTGCTAAAACTGCCTGCGCTATAAACATATCCACTGGAAAAGCGTTTTCTGCAAAAGGAGACTCAATACTTTGCCTTCCATTATTACTGCACTCTGGACATCTACCTCGAGGGGGGAAAATCTTAGCCTCGCAATGAGGACAAACTTCTCCAGCTAGAGCAAGCTTTTGTTTTCTGAGTCGCCAATGACGAGCTATTTCCATCTCCATGATGTTCTATTAGTCGTAGTTTGACTCAAAAATCATGCAACTCTCTCCACAAAGCCTATCTCGAAACCAGCCTAGGAACGAAAACCAATAAAAAACCTCACTAAGAGGTAAAACAATAAGCATTGCCAATAGAGACAAAAAAAGATAAACCAATCAATTAAAAAAACTGGTAGAGTTAAAATGTCTTTAAACATCTCCGCCAACGGCAGTCCAAAAATTATCCCCGCTCCCAAAATCATCACAGGCAAAAAACTCATCCAGACAAAAACTTTATCTCTCACCAATGACTGCATAGTTTGATAGGGATGGAGTAACAAACCCTGAGTAATTTGCCCCAAAGCATAAAAAATTGACAAGATTATAGTTTTTTTGTTCATAGCCTCATTTCTTTCATAGCACTCTTTTGTTCATAGCCTCATTAAAGCTTTGACTAAGGCAGTAGCTCCAGAAACCACTAAAATCACTTGCCAGGGATAACTAGCAATAAATCGTCCCAAGCCACCTAATTTTTCAGGTAGTAGCTTTCTGTGTTCTAGTTGTGACTGGAATAAAACTTCTACTTGCAATCTTTGAATAAAATCTTCTGGGTTAGATAGAGGCATAAAGCTCCTTAAAGTCTTTTCTGGCTCTAAATAAATCTGCTTCAACTGATTTGAAACTCCTACCTAGTTCTTGGGCGATTAGTTTGACTCGTTTGCCGTCTACATACCTCAGCAATAACAACTCGTGATAGTCTTTTCTCATTTTATTTAAAACCCAACCAACTTTTTTGGCTACTACGCTGGCATCATCAAGCGGCTCACTACTTAAAGACTCAAAAAGAGGCAAGCTGCAAATTACTTTTTTGGCATATTTTTTTCGATAGTAATCAGCAATTTCATGACGAGCAATACTCTGCATCCAAGTTAACACAGAGGATTTTTCATTAAAAACAGGCAGATGTTTCAGGCAATTAATAAAAGTTTCTTGAACAATTTCTTCTGCGTCTTCAAGATTAGAGACTTTATATAATACAAACTTTAGCATTTGAAAATGATATTTCCCAAACCATTCCTTGCTCGCAGTCTGATCTCCCTGACGAAGCCGGCCCACCAATTTTCTATCAGTGCTAAGTCTTGTTTTATCTAACATCTCTATGACGTATAATATCATTAATATGAGTTGCGACCCTACTTCAGGTAAGTTAAATTTAGTTGATTGTTTGATTCTCAACCCTGATAAAGGCAATACTGTAGCGGGGGTTTATGACACCCCAGCTGTTTTAGTGAATCTAATTGTCCGCAATCTTTTTGTTTTTGGGGGTGCGGTTTTATTTTTCATGATTATCTTAGCTGGATTTAAATTTGCCATGTCTCCACAAAGCAAGGGCAAAGAAGATGCAAAAACCATTGCTCAGGGAGCGGGAGTTGGGTTTTTGATTATGTTTAGTGCTTATTGGATTATTCAAATTATAGAAATTCTGACTGGAATTGGGAACATTATTTAAAAATGATACAATAAAATCTATGTCATCTCTCACCTCATCTCTAATTGCTGCGGTTGCTTCCCCCTCTGCCTCTCCAAAATCAGTTTTTGGTCGAATCGCTCCTCCTCCCGGAGTAGCTGCTTATGATAAAGCCGCTGGCGGGATGGGATTAATCTTATTTTTGTCAAATCTAATCAGAATAGTCACCATTGCCGGGGGAATTTTTGTGATGATTAATTTTCTTTATGCGGGCTGGATTTATCTCTCTTCATCAGGAGATGTAGCGGCACATAAAAAAGCTGCTGACACCGTCGTCTATAGTGTAATTGGTTTGGCAATAATTGTTGGTTCTTATGCCGCCGCCGCTCTGGCTGGATTAATTTTCTTTGGTGATGCTAAATTTATCATTAGTCCTACTATTTGCGGACCAACAGGATGCTAGTTATGAATATTCACACCACAATCGCCGGAAATCTGGGTACGTTTAAAGCCCCCTCAAGTGCTTTTGCGCCTACCACCGGGGCTGATGCCGCAACCACTTTTGAGAGAATTCTTTCCATTGCTCTAGGCGGTTTTACCATTATAGCTGCAGTTTACTTCTTACTTTTACTTGCCGTAGCAGCTTTTACCTGGATTGGTGCCGCAGGTGATACTGGTAAAATCACAAAAGCTCGAGACACCATGACCAATGGATTAATTGGCCTAGTGATTTTAGTCTCTGTTTATGCTATTGCTGGTGTTGTTGGCACTATACTAGGAATTGATCTCTTAAATCCTGGAAAAATGTTACTTCAATTAGCTCCTAAATAAACAAACTTATTATGACCAAAATTCAACAACTAGCCGCAATTACCAATCCCATCTTAAAAGGAAAGGCTGGGAGTGACGAAATAGGAGCAAAATCAGGTTCACTCTTTTTTCAAATTATTAGTGGAATTTTGCAGTTTATGATGCTTTTAGGAGCTCTGCTTGTTTTAATTAATCTAATTCTAGCTGGAATTGAATGGATCGGGAGTGGCGGAGACAAGGGCAAACTTGAAACCGCCCGTGGGAGAATTACTAGTTCTCTTATTGGCTTGCTTGTACTTTCAGCCAGCTTTGCTTTATGGATCTTAATCAAAGAATTTTTGGGAATTGAGATGACCTTCAAGCCGCTCTTCCCTTAAAACCGGTTCCATTAAAAACTGATCATTAAAACTAACTTGACTACCAGGGAAGAGCCTGAGTATAATATGAATCAATAAATAAATAGTAGGTAATATAGGTATAAAAAAGGAGTTTTTAAATGAAAAAACGTTTTACACAGCTAAGTTTAACCACTAGCACTTTAGTTGCTGGTCTAGCTTTTCCCGTGCAGACCTTAGCTGCAATTAGTCCGGGTGAACCAATCAATCCCGGCAAGGGTTTTTCTACCAGCATTGGTAATTTAATTAATGGCGCTCTCAGCTTTATCATGGTAATTGCTGCCCTATTAGTATTTTTATACCTCATCCTAGGTGGTATTGAGTGGATTACTTCTGGTGGTGACAAGAGCAAAACTGAAACTGCCAGAAATAAGATTACTTCTGCAGTAATTGGGTTGATTATTTTAGCTGCTTCTTATGCCATCTTGTTAATCATCCTCAACTTCCTTGGATTTGGAAACTTGGGTGATGTGTTTTCAAATGTTAAGCCTATAAAATAATCTTAGCATTAAAGATTATTAATGAAAAAAATCTTTGCACGCTTACAGCTTGTTGCGCTAAGTACACTCTGGTTAGTACTACCCCCCGCAGTTAGTGCTCAAATGGTTGGACCTCAAGCATGGAAGGGAGATTGCGTTGCAAAAGCAGATGTTGTTCCTGGAGGAGTTGCTACCATTCAAGGATTGAGGTGCATGATAGCTAACATTTTGTCAGTGGCTATTACTGCCATTGGCTTTGCTGGATTTCTGATGCTGATTATTGGTGGATTCCGCTATCTTACTTCTGGGGGCAATAGCAAAGGTACTGAAACAGCCAAAAATACCATCACCTTTGCTATTATTGGTCTAGTGGTGGCTCTATCATCATTTGTCATCTTAAACTTAATTGCTGAATTTACCGGGGTGAAAACTATTTTACAGTTTGTGATTCCAAGCGCCGGCACCACCATCTAGCCAACCCCATCTAGCCAACCCCGTCTAGCGCACCGCCATCTAGCATATTCTCCCAGACTCTAAGTGGTTTATAATGAAAACCAGGTATGTATGAGTTACAAAAAAAGATTTTATTCAAACTAGTTCTAGGAATAACCTTTTTTCTTGGTTTAAACCTAGTAAATCTCTCCCTTGCCCAACTGGTTTTAGCCGCGGGGAAAAGCGCTGATGAAATTTATATCCAACCAATTAAAAATCTAGATATTGGCTTATTTGGGGTAAGTTCCAAAGACATTATCAAAGCCATTATTCCTGATAACTACCAAGTTTATTGCGCCAACCCCACAGCGCAAGTCAGCCCGGAAGTTTTAGGAGATTATGAAAGATTTTTAGAATTAAGTGGTGGAAGTGAGGTTAGGATGGACACCGACCTCGAGGCACAATTAAATCAGCTGGGAATTGATCGGGTGGTAGATATTTCTAACCCCCTGACGGTTGATGATAGCGGTGGGTACTCCAACATCGACCAAGTCACCTTTCAGGGCAATCATGAAGTGCCCATGATTCAACTGCAGGTAAATCCTTTTCAAGCTAATGTCATCACTGCTGATTACTACAAAAGACTAAGTTTGTCACAACAATGCGCATACCAAAAAAAAGCTCAACAACAGATCGCTTTTTTGTGTAGTAAAAAAGATGTGCCTAAGGACCAATGCCCTTTAAACATCACTTTGCCCAATACCTCAATCAAGGCTCTGGATCTTGAAATTCCCGATTGCCAAGAGATAGAAAAACCAGAGGTAATTAAATCTCTAAGCACGGAAACTCTCAATGGGATAGCCAATACCCCCCTCCCCCAACTCAATAGTAAACGCCTGGCTTTTTTAATGAGATGTATAGAGCAGAGACCTAGTTCTGGCGAGCGTCTCTTTGACAAATCATTTCTCAACACTATTCTGGGTTGGTTAGGATTGGAAATGAAACAAGGTGATGAATGCCATGTATTAACTATCGCGGTTGATTCACCCACCACTGAACAAGAGCTAGAAAATGATCCCATTGAGTTTCATAATCTTTCCCGACAAATTTTAACTCCCTATGCGGATTGGGAAGAAGAAAAAAGAATTTATCAATCTCAAAAATCACAAAGACTAGAAAATGCCATGACTGCCAATGCTCGTGGCTACAGCGATGCAGAAAGAATTAATTGTGTGAACTGTAAAAAGGGTGATGATCGGGAAATTAAAGATGCGCTGGCTAGTTATGTGAACTCAATCAACCCAAGTTGTGAAGGCATTGTCTATGAAGAATCAGAAACTATTAGTAGCCAAGCCAGTATTACTAGCGGCGGAGGGAATTACAATGCTAGCGGGGCTGATGCCTTTAAAGCTTTCTCTGGTGAAGGCATCCTCAGTACTCTGTGGTCAAGATTTCAAGCCTTAATTATGATGGGAAGTAAAACCCAAGATGAAATCGAAAGTAGAAAAGCTCGCGTAGAAACTTTTATCATTACCCCCCATGATAATCAAACCACTATCAATCAATTTTTAACTCCACAAACAGAGTTAGAACACTTTGCGAAAATCGCAGAAGATAAGTGGCCAACTCACGTCAAATTTAATGAAACTCCCAGCAAAGAAGCTATTGATCAGAGTAAGTCTAGCCCAGACTCACATCAATTTTATGATCCGGCAAAATGTAGGTTTGATCAATATGGGGTAGAAATTCCTGGTTCTTGTACCAATTCTTTTGGTGTCAAAATTTCCACTTATAGTGAAAGACCAGGAAATATCTATGCACCTAAATATCGCGGTGATAACCAAACTCAAGCGAGTTTATTTGCGCAGAGCAATCCTGTTCATAACTACATTATTGAAACTCTCTACACCAATCCTGATACAGAAACATTTTTAAAAGGCAATCAAGATGGAAAAAATAAAGAAGGCGAAAAACTGCTTTGTAGTGAAATCAAAAGCCGCACAACCCAGCTTCCCACCATGAATGAATTAATGAAATTGACTTGTAGTATTGCTGGGAACGACCCCAATGACGCCCAATTGTTGTGGGGATTTTTACAAATTGAAGCCAGCCCTATGTTGCGGAAAATTAGAGCTGGGGCAAGCTCAATGAGCTGTGGAGAAATTGTCACCAACAGTTGCGGGGGCTCAGGAATTGTGGGTGTACTCATTCCTCAATGCATTGATAAGGCGGCCTGTCCGCAGGCGGCCTATATTGCCGATGACACAACAGACCCATGGATACAAGAATCTCGAGAAAACCCCAACATTGCTTGTGATATCAAAACTTCTATGGAGTATGTCCTGCGAAAAAGAAAATCAGAAAAAAGCTGGCTGACAGAACAATATAAAGTGGCCAGCGGGACCGCTCCTTCCACTAAACAACTCTATTACATGATGGCTGGAAGAAACTATGGGGTGCCTTTGAGTAATTTGGTTCAACCTGCCTGTGGGAACTATGAGCCAGTTCAGGGTTGCGGTGGAGCTAACTACTGTGTTTGTACCATGGATACTTTTACCCTAAATTGTGGAAATATCCGATAAGTCAACCCCGCTGAATCAACACCGATCAACCCCGCTTGTTCAACTACTCTACCCAGAAACTATGTTCTGCTTGGGTTTAGCAACTTTCTTCACCTTAACTACCTGAGATTGAGATTTATGAAGCTGAGATTTATTGGGCTTGACTGGAACAGAGGAAGGCACAGAGGCAGGCATAGAAGAAGACGCCCGTCTCACTCTCCTAGCGCCTTGCCTCATCAGCCAGGCGGCTGTTTCTAATAAATCTGGCGTAATTGCTAAGGATCTAAAACTATCAGTTGTTTCTTCAATACTAAGTAATAAATTTGTGGCGGCATCTCCAGTAATTTCTAGATTGGTCTGACGAATAATCTCCGCCACAGCACTACTTAGGTTGAGACTTTCTGCAGTATTAAGCCGGACATCACCAACAGTGGCCTCAAAATTATTGATTGCGATCACGGTCGTATCTGTAAATAACTGTTCATTACCAAGATAAAGATGTTCGAGTGACTCATAGTCAGCAACGCCAATTAGAAAAATTAAATCCGCCTCCGCTCCCACGTAGCCTATATCTACCGTATCTTTATTTAAGGGCTGATGCCCTTTTTGGGGCGCCACGGTTAAGTAGAAACGATTGGTTTCCTCACCAATGTGATAATTGACTTTTTCTACTGCGGTTTGCGCGTAATCAAAACTAATAATTAAATTTTTATTACTAATTTCCGTTCGAACCCGATCCACCCCAATTAAATTTTGATCAATCTCAGAGGACGAATCAGGGCTGGCAGAAGAAGGTAGGTCGGGGCTAGCATAAATAACATCTTTACCGGATTGCTCCAAACTTAAAAATAAAGCACTACTAGCAGCCAAAACATCTAAATTTGAATCAGGACCGATCAAGACCAACACGCTTTGGGCTGTATCTAAAAAACCCCTGACTTGAAGAATTTGTGGTTGAGAAATCATTATCTGCCTGATTATATTATATCAGTATATATCAACTGCATTCCCTACTTCTATGCCCAATAAAGATCAAGTACAATAATACCCATAAATGAAAAAGCTACTGAGAGCATTATTGGTAGGTGTGGTGGTGTTGCCATTCATGGCTCAGAGTGTTTTGGCTCTTTCTGAGATTGAAAAAAAACAAGCTGCTCTAGAAGCCAATCTGCAAACTCTCCAGCCTAATGCTGAATCGTTTTCTACTACTATGTCTGAAAACATTCAGGTAGACGCCATTCTCTATACCATGGGCGGTCATCCTCAAAAAGGTGCCAATGGCGAAATCACATATAGTCGTGGGATGGTGGGTGAAATGAGTCGGGCCATAGCCTGGATGTTTAATAGTCCTGCCGCTACCACCGAGCGC
>JAHJTF010000040.1 GCA_018830045.1 Patescibacteria group bacterium
ATCTAACGCTAAATGAAAGCCGGTATTAATAAATTATCGAATAAGAATCATCTTTTTAACATCATAAAACCCCCCGGACCTAATCTCGTAGAAATAAATTCCCGAAGCTAAATCAGCGGCATCAAAATTAACTTTATACGTTCCTGCTTTTTGAAAATTATTGACTGCATGGGCAACAGTTTTTCCTAAAATATCGTATACGGTTAGATTTACCAATTCGTCATTTTTAATACTGTATTCAATTACTGTAGTTGGATTAAAAGGATTGGGATAATTTTGCGAAAGATTATATACCGTAGGTCTTTCATCTGTCCAACGTTTCCATGGCAAGGATTGTACTTGATAGCCGAGGTATGATAAAATTTTTAACCTTCCCAAATCGACATTCCTTGTTCGTTATTCATTATTCCTTTTGGATACTGACTTGCCCAGATTAGTAAACTTTAGCTAAACACAATCCTTTCTTCTGGAAAGTTATTCATGACCCATAAACCCATTAATTGCTTGATCATCTTTCCATGCCAAAGAGTGGTCATTGGCAGGCGGGGAATACTTTTTCTTTTTTTTATTTTTTTGTAGTCCAAATAATATCTCTATCAATCGTCAATAGTTGCGGGATAGCCCCGATACTTAGATTTTATGAAATTCTTAGATTGAGTTTTTTTCCTACTGCTTTCAAATATTGTTTTAAAGTTGAAAGACGAATATCCTCTGAATGGTTTTCTATTCTGGAAATTGCTGATTTTTTTGTTCTCAATCTTTTAGCTAATTCTTCTTATGTAATCCCGGCTTCTTCTCTAGTTTGTTTTAAGAGAACTCCAATTTTATAATTCTCATAACCTTCTTCGAATCTTTCGGCAAATTTTTTATCCTTTGCTTTGCGTTTTGAGATATACTTTTCTAAATCATCCATTATTTTTTCCTTTCATAATATTCCTTTTTTCTTTGTTCTGCTAATTCAGTTTCATCCTTTGGCGTTTTCTGACTTTTCTTTGCAAAAGCATTTGTCAGAACTATTTGTTTAGAGCCATCATAAAATCCAAGAAATCTAAAAATGTTATTTCCAAACTGAACTCTGATTTCCCAGATATCATTAGTGCCTTTTAATTTCTTTAAGTATTCTTCCGGAACTCTCTCTAAATCTCTGGCTAATCTTAGAGTCCAGGCTACTTTTTTTGCTTGTTTCACATTCAAAGAATCAATGAAGAGTCCACTCTGAAAAGTCATATTGTTATTAACCCCACGTTTTAACGTGGGGATAACAAGCTAAAAACAAACTTTCCCAAACGAGTTTTAACCCGTTTGGGGTTTTTCGGAGTGGACTCAATGAACTTTTCTACCGGTGACTTTCCACTTAATGATTTATAAAATGTTATTTCTTTCATATCGAAAAGTAAACAAATATGTGAACAAATTCAAATGTCTAAATTGTAAGATAAATAATTGAGGCATACCATCTTTGTTTTTAAGTCCACAATCCCGCGTTTCTTGTGGGGAACCGCCGCCAGACACAATCCTTCCCGCCTTGCATCGGGCAGGTGTGCCGGAAAGTTATTCCTGTGCCGTAAACCCATTAATTGCTTTATCACCTTTCTCTGTCAAGAAGTGGTTCTTGACAGGCGAGAAATAATTTTTTTAAAAGGTGTGGGTTGTTACAAAGAACTTACTGTTGTAATTATTGGAATGCTTGAATTATTTCTTTATTGCCGCGCAACATTTTATTGACCACTGTTTGTGAATCAATTTTTTTTTGAGCCGCAACTTTATGAATAAAATCGGCAATATCTTTATCAAGATAAATCGGGAGATTCAATTGCGCATCCTTTCGATAAAATTTCCCTCGAACCGCGTTTGAAAAATCATATTCTTTCTTCATGTCTTCACCTTAAATTATACTGTTTATTTTCCTTCTTAGTAGCTCGACGCGCTGATATTATTCTAACTGTTGAATTATCAGAATCGATTTCTTTAAAAGTATGAATCACAACTATTGTAATATTATTCCGATCTTTACCAATGGTAATCCATCTCTCTTCTTTTTCACTATGTTCATCATCAAACTCCGAAAGCATAAACGGATCTAAAAATATTTCTGCTGCTCTTTCAAAGTTAATATTATGCTTTTGCAGATTTGATTTTGCTTTTACATAATTCCATTCAAAATTATATTGCACTTTTTAATCCTATAGATGTTGTATTCGCGCTTTATCGCTTAGACTATTTCTCATAAATTAATATTTTTTCTGCGTCAACAAATGGTTGAATATATTTTGAAGTACTGTTACTTGTAATTTGTTTTTATTACTTTCTTAAAAATAATTGAAAACATCTTAAAAAACACTATACTATTTTGAGAAGTGGCTAACGGCTTGTTTTTAAGTCCACAAACCCGCGTTTCTTGTGGGGAACCGCCGCCAAACACAATCCTTCCCGCCTTGCAGCGGGCAAGTCTTCCGGAAAGTTATTCCATACCGTAAACCCACCTGCCTGTCCATTCTGCACAGGCAGGTTAATTGTTTTATTGCCTTTCTTTGTCAAGGAGTGGGACTTGACAGCAGAGGAAAAAGCATTATTTAATTTTACTTGTTCATTTTCGGTCTTACCTACACTATTCGGTTTTCCGCTTCTCCGTTCGTTGCTATTTTTTCTTCAATTTTTCTAACGCTACGCTGAATTGAAAAGAATACTAACACCACTGCTATTAATACAAATAAAACAATTCCACCACCAATTCCTGCTAATGATTTTAGACGGTATTCTGTCTTAGACATTTTATCAGAATAATATTCTTGCTGTGCGGCTAATTGGTCTATATTATACTGATTCTCTATTTCGTTTATTGACTGCTGGTATTCATCTTCTATTTGTGTTATGGAATTATCGCGGGCATAGTTTTTAGTCCTAAATACTCCATAATATTGAATAATTGCTTTTGACTGGTTTTCAGGTTTTATTCGAGTGAGTAGTGGAAGAAATAAATCGGTTGCTTCTTTTAGCATTGAAAGATTATTGCTAAAATAAAAATAATACCCGGTAATTAATCGGCCAATAATTTCCGCTCGTCTTGCAACATCAAATTTGTAAATGATTGTCGCGGTATAGTCAATAAAAGGAGAACCATCATTTGGATTTTTTTCACCAAAAAGAGCAAGTTGATTTATGTATGCATTATTCCCTTCCTTAGGCATATTGGTAACCACATTTGTAAGTGACTTGCAAATATTAACATTTTGTGAAATATTATCAGCAACATTACTCATCAGATACTCTATTGCGCTAACTCGCTTTTCTTCGGCAAGTAGTTTTAGAACGCTAATATAGCCATCAAGAATTTGCTTTTTGTCAATATAATTGTCTGCATTAGCTCTATGGTAAGCATATTTCAATTTATCTTCTATTCCTGCTTCTGTAACATTCCATTGTCTGTATTTTTCTTGTTTGTAAACTGTCCAGTACCGTTCACCGTATGGATAACTCCAGTAACCCGCCCCCTGCCAAGAGTACCTGGCTGACGGTATTAAAGTTTTTAATGTATTAAATGATGATTCATAGTCCACTTTCCCTCTCATATCCTCAACTGGTTTTTTTGTGGTTGTAGTTGTTGTTTGAATTTGTTCAGAAACAACAGGTAATGCTTCTTCTTTTGTACTTGCTATTTGCAATTCGTTTAATTCAACCTTAATTGGTGCTGGGTATTGCTTTTTAGCAGGGTAAGGTTTTTTTTCTGCTTCTCTTTGCGAGGCTGGAATTATGCTCCATATAAATATTGCCAGGCATACAACAACGGCTAATGTCGATAAAGTAATAAATAAGTGCCAGAAGATTAATGATACATTGAAAACATATTTGTTTTCAACTTTGGAGAAGTAGTTGGTTTTCATAGCTTAGGTTCCTTTATAATGTTTGAATTATTTAATTGATAATGTCGGCAATGCGGAAATTATTTTCCCCCTTATAATCTCTATCATATCAGATAAAGGTGGAGCCTTTTGAAAAGGAGTAACTGACTTGTATCCCTCGCAAGTTGCTTCCCACAATACATCTCCTGTAATCGTTGAAAATATGACATATTTAATGGTAACTTTTGTCTCTCCTCGTTTAGCAGGGTAAGAGGCATCGCCATCACGCTGCACTACTCCCACGACAAAGCCTTGTATAATTGCATCAACTTTTAAATTTTGACCGATTCTTTTTAATATCTGTTCATTGGGGATACTTGTATTACTATAATCTGTCAATAAAGTGTCGTAGGAATTTACTAGATTAAACTTGTTTAATAGCTCTATTGAAGATATGGGATTAAGTATCTTTATTTTAGAATTTTTATTGATAAATTCTGTCTGAAACATTTTATTGATTTCAATCATGTTTCCTGAA
>JAHJTF010000010.1 GCA_018830045.1 Patescibacteria group bacterium
ACTCAATATTTCTGCCAATGCTTTTGATATGGAGCCAGAAATTACTTGTAAGCTGTTGCGCCGAGGTTGCAAAATTTTTGAAGTTCCCATCAGCTATGTAGGTCGGGATTTTTCGCAAGGAAAGAAGATTACTTGGCGCGACGGCCTTGATGCTTTCCGGGTGGTGTTGGGAATTAGATTTTTACCGCCTTCGTTATTTAAATCATAATCATTGACAAAATAATATGTTTGCTAATACCAAGGTAATGAAGCTCAAAAAATGGTTTGCACAACATTGGGTTCAGGTTTTTTTGACTTTCTTACTTCTTTTAACAATAAGATTTTTTCCATTTTTCTTTAATAAATCTCCAATTTATGGAGATAATTTTAGCCTCATGGTTCCAGGAAAACTGTTTACTGCTTTTTGGGTTAAACAAGGTATTTTTCCTTTTTGGAACCCCACAATTTTAGCCGGAGTACCTTGGCTTAGTGATGTTAATCAATCGCTGTTTTATCCCAGCACTTTTTTGTTTTTGCTGTTTTCTCCAGGATGGGCCTTAAACATTGATTTAATCATTCACTTTTGTATTACTTTCATAGGTACTTATGTGTTGGCCAAAAAACTTGGCATTAAACACCTAGGGGCATTGGCGGCCAGTATTATTTGGACACTGTCTCCACAATTTGCTGGAGCGATAAATAATTTATCAATTATGCAATCCTTAGCATGGGTGCCATGGGTAGTTTTGGCTGGGATAAACTTGAATAATAAACTCAAGGCTTGGTTGATTTTTTCTCTAATCGTGACGATCCAGTTTTTAGGAGGATATCCTCAGCACATTATTTTTACGATTGGCTTGGGTGTAATTTTTTCTTTAATAAGTTTTATTTCAGCAGATTTCAGGCAACACAAAAAACTTTTTGAAAGTTGGCGGGAGTGGTTACTGGCTTGGTTGATCACTGGACTAATTACTCTTGGTATGACTAGTTTTATTTGGTTGCCTTTTTTAGAAAACCTCACCAATTCAACTCGGATGATTCAAAGCTCCCAGCAGTTAGTTTCGGGCTCGCTCCATCCTATTGAAATTATCAAGTTAGTTTTTCCCTATTTTTTTGAAAAACCTACTGCCGGGTATCGCTTTGGAATAAATTGGAATGGCTTTCCTAATCTTGGAGTCTATGTGAGTTGGTTGGGGTTATTATTGCCATTTCTAATTTTAATGGTCAAAAAACTTAAACCTCGAGATAAATTTTATTTCGGGGTAATTATTGTCAGCTTGCTATTATCTTTAGGTGGCCACTTGCCTGGATTTGTCTTTTTGCAAAAACTATTACCTCTAGGTTCTGCCATGAGAGGACCGAGCATTATTTTATTCGTGACTTCGTTAGTATTTGCTCTTTGGATTGGGGATCTTATCACCAGGATAAAAAATAATTCGAATATAGAGAAAAAAATTAACAGTTTATTGAATATCGGAATCATAGCCGGTGGAGGATGCGCGTTTTTGTTTATTAGTCTGATTTTTTTTAAGTTCGATTGGGTACATCAGCTAGCTAATCCTTATTTATCTCCAACTGGTTTTTTTAATTTTCAAAAACTGCAAGTTTTGCTGAGATCTTTTTCCACTCATCTATGGTTTCATTTTTTGTTTTTAGGATTAGGTTGGTGGGGACTGAAGAAATTTTGGCCGCTGTTGATTGGAGCCCTGATTTTAGAGATGACATATTTTACTCAGGGGCAATTATTTTTTGCTCCATCCTCTCTTTATCAATCAGAACGACAACTGATTTTTGCTCAAATCAATGATCCCCAATTTAGAATCTTAACCAGAAATTTTAATCAAGCCTATACAGATTACGGAGCGTATTGGGATGCGTTAAGCATCCGTCAGCCATTTTCAGATTCATATATAGATCAAGAAGAGATGCAAAATTGGGGGCATCTGCTAAGAATGAAAAGGGGTTTAACTCCAAACTGGAATATGCCTGGACTAACTCCAATGATTCACGGCTATACCACGCTTTTGCCTCAGGATATGAACGAATTATTTAATCATTCTTCAGCTGTGGCTGTCAATGCCCTGTCACCCATTTCACTTGATGATGAGTTATTAAAAAAATGGGCTGTGGGATATTATCTGGTGGACACATGGTTTCCTTATCCTACTGGAATAGAAAATCAAAAACTTCTTGCACAACAAGATTATTGGAAACTTTATCAACTCAATGCTTTGTCTCGCTTTAGGTTTACAGATGAGACAGCAATAAATCTGAAAGATTTCAAAGAAACTCCCAATGATATTAAATTTACTTTTGAAAACTTAAATAATCAGTCGCAGTTAATTATGGCCGATCGCTATGATGTAAATTGGCTTGCAAAGGTAAATGGGAGGAAAGTAGAGCTTAAGAATGATCAGGGTATGAGAATGATTGAGATTCAGCCAGGGAAAAATGAAGTTAAATTTTATTATTATCCAAGGTGGCTTTATTTAGGTTTGGTTATCTCAGGGCTAACAATGTTTAGTAGCGTCATGTATTTATTAATATCTAAAAAGTTCTAGTTAAGCAATTTGTACATTTGTACATTTGATTGCAAATTTAGTTTTTTTCCCTTAGACTATTATTAATGGACCCTCAAGTATCAACTAAAAATGCCCCTATTTCACCTACGGTAGAGTCGTCGGTATCTGCACCGCCCTTAGAAGTTCCTCTTACTACAAAAAATAACTCAACTATATTTTTTTGGTTTTCGCTTATTATCTTGGCTGTTTTCAGCGTAGCGGGATATTTTTATTATCAAAACATCCAACTACGAAAGCAGATTATTTCTCCTCCAGTTATTTCTCCTCCTGTCCCTATTCCAGTTTTTAGTCCAGTAATCGAAGACGAGGTTCTGGCGATCCAGATCAACACTTGTTGTTCATGCCCAACTAAAGTTTTTAGTGCTTTAATCGGCACTGATGGTTGGGTGGTTTATGAAAAAGGAAAGAACTACTCTAGACTCCTCCCCGAAGAATGCGACCGAGTTGATTGTCAACCCTGTCCTCCATTGGAAGAAGCAGAGCAAACCCAAATTGACTGCAAAAATCCAAGACCTCAAGTCTGTACAATGGAATGTATCCAAAATCCGCCCTATATTTGTGGTTCCGACGGGGAGTCCTATTGCTCCAGTTGCCAGGCTTGCAGTAACCCAGAGGTGCAGTGGTATTCTTTGCAAACCACATCATGCGCTGAGGTAGTTGAAGAAAAATCCTGTGGTGGGATTGCCGCCAATCTTCCGGAGAATCAATGTCCAGAAGGATTTAACTGTCTACTAGATGGTGATTATCCAGATGCTGGTGGAAAATGTGTTAAAGAATAGTCATCCAGCCAATTCAATTTTAGCACTCACTTCTTTTGTCTGCTTAACAAGCACTTGATTTGCTGTTAAAATCTTTCCTTATGGCGACCAAACGAGACTATTACGAAATTTTAGGGTTGGATAAAAATGCCTCTGGCAGTGAGATCAAAGCTGCGTATCGTAAGATGGCGTTAAAGCACCATCCAGATAAAAATAAAGCCTCAGATGCTGAGGAAAAATTTAAAGAAATCAACGAAGCCTATCAAGTTTTATCTGATGAGAAAAAGAAAAAGGCTTATGACCAGTTTGGTCATGCTGCTTTTGATCCGGCCAGTGGTATGGGCAGCAACCCCTTTAGCGGTGCTTCCCGCCAGGGACCATTCACTTGGTCATACTCTACTTCTAGTGGAGCAGGCGGGCAAAATCCATTTAGCAATGTAGATTTTGGAGATCCTTTTGAGATCTTTGAGTCATTTTTTGGTGGGGGGTTTTCTCGGCAAGGAAGTGGTTTTCGTCCTCGTGCGCGTTATTCACTCCGGATTGATTTTATGGAAGCAGCCAATGGTGTGGAAAAGCAAGTCGAAGTTGATGGTAGAAAACACAAGATTAGAGTTCCAGCTGGCGCCAATGATGGTACTCGTATTCGTTTTGATGATTTTGATATTAGTATTGAGGTCAAACCTCATGAAAAGTTTAAGCGTGATGGCTACGATGTGTTTATAGATCAAGATATTTCATTTGCTACTGCCGCTTTGGGTGGCAATATTCAGGTTCCGACTCTCAGCGGTCAGCTAAAGCTCAAAATCAGATCTGGCACGCAATCACATACTTTAGTTAGACTTCGCGGCGAAGGCGTTTCGCATTTACGTGGTCGTGGTAGGGGAGATTTGTATGTGCGGTTGATTGTTAAAGTACCGGAGGGGCTGAGTAAAGAGGAGAAAAGAATTATTGAGCAGTTGAGCTAACTTGCTTCTCACCCCCCTCCCCTGATATAATTCTATACGTTCGCCTAGAGGTTGGAGTATTTTACAAGATAGGGACGGACTCCAGTCTGTCCTTTTTTGTTAGAATAAAGCCAATCAAGCGGATAAATAAAGCAAAAAAACAATAAAAAAGGAAATATTTATGTCAAATCTTTCAGATGTAGTTAGAACAGAGTTTGCCGCTGCCATTAATCAGATTGCTGCCGAGAGGAAGATTGAACCAGAAGCTGTCTATGATGCCATTCGTCAAGCTTTAATTTCAGCTTATCGTAAAGAAGCCGGTATTCTTGATGACGAAATGTATTATTTTGTGGAATTAGATAAAGATAATGGAGCTGCTAAAATTTTTCAGGCTCCAGTTTTAAAGCGTGATGAAGAAACTGAAGAAATCACTGCTTGGGATGAAAGTAAGGCTGAAGAGGTGACCCCAGCTGGTTTTGGGCGGATTGCTGCGCAAACTGCCAAACAAGTTGTTCTTCAGAAAATTCGTGAATCTGAAAAAAACCAAATTATTGCTGATTTTTCTAATAGAGTGGGCGAAATTGTGAATGGTCAAATTTTGAGAATGAGTCGCGGCACAGTCATTGTAGATCTGGGCCGGGGTCAAGGCTATATGCCGCCAGAAGAGCAGATGCGCGGTGAGTTCTATCGTCTCAACTCTCGTATTAGCGTTTATCTCAAAGAGATCAGAGACACCGTTCGTGGTCAACAAATTATTGTTTCTCGGGCAGATAAAAATTTAGTTTCTAAATTATTTGAACGTGAAGTGCCCGAGGTTTCCTCTGGCGCAGTTGAGATTGTGGCCATAGCCCGTGAGGCGGGAGTGAGAACAAAACTAGCTGTTAAGAGTACTCAAGATGGAGTCGATCCAGTTGGTTCCTGTGTGGGCCAGCGGGGGGTGCGTGTCCAAGAGGTTATCAAAGAGCTTAATAATGAAAAAATTGATATTATTCCTTGGTCAGAAGACAAGCAGTTATTCTTACGCGGAGCTTTGTCTCCCGCGGAGAGCTTGCAGATTGAGATCGATGAAGACTACAAGATCGTGGTAGTGACCGCTCCAGATGAACAGCTGTCATTAGCTATTGGTAGAGGTGGACAGAATGTCCGCTTAGCCGCCAAGCTCACAGGATACCACATCACTATTAAGTCTGCCCAAGGCAGTATCAAGTCAGCGGTCACTGGCGATGAAGAGTACGAAATTGACACTTATGAGGGTTTAACCAAAGAAGCCAGGGAACAGTTGGTTGGGTACAAACTCACCACTATTGGTGACTTGTCTCGTTTTAAAGATAAATGGCAAGCCATGGAAGATTTGGCTGATGATCAAAAAGAGTTAATTCAAAAAAGAGTTGATGAGTATGAGCTTGAGCTGGCTGCTCAAGAGGCGGAGTTTTCTAAGTTTTCCAAAGACGACGCTCCTGCTGAAAAAACTTCTGTTGAAAAAGTTCCCCTTGACGCAACCTCCCCTGACGACGCTCCTGTTGACGAAGCCCCCACTAAAGATACTCCAATTGAAGAAGCTCTCGCGCAAGAAGCTGATGTAAAAGCGATCAAGGTAAAAACTCCCAAGGAAACAAAAACTCCTCAAGAGACAAAAACAGAGTAATTTATGGCCAATCAAACACGACCACCAGTAGTTACCATCATGGGTCATGTTGATCATGGCAAGACTACACTGCTAGATTACATTAGAAAATCTAATCTTCAGGCTCAAGAAGCAGGTGGAATTACCCAGCACATTGGTGCTTATCAAGTTGATTATCAAGGTAAAAAAATTACTTTTATTGATACTCCTGGGCATGCGGCTTTTGCTAAAATGCGCCAACGTGGAGCTAGAGTGACTGACATCGTAGTTCTAGTAGTGGCCGTTAATGATGGTGTCAAACCTCAAACAATTGAATCTATCCGTCACATAAAGGAAAGTAACGTATCAGTCATAGTCGCATTAAATAAAACTGATCTTAAAGATGTTCAACCTGATGTAATTAAAGGCGAGCTAGCCGAGCATGAAATTTTAGTGACTGACATGGGCGGTGAAATAGAAGCTATTGAATTATCAGCTAAAACAGGCAAGGGCGTAGACAAGCTTTTGGAGACTATTACTGCAATGGCAGAATTACTTGATTTAAAAGCAGATCGCGAAGCTGCTCTAGAGGCAGTAGTGATTGAATCCGCAATTGATCAACACAAAGGCTCAGTCGCAACGGTGATAGTTCAACAAGGTACGCTTAAAACACGCCAGGAATTAGTCACTGCTGACGGGGATGTTACTGGTAGAGTTAGAGTTTTGACCAATGAATTCAATCAACGACTTGACAATGTTCTACCTGGTAATCCGGCTGAAATTCAGGGCTTAGATTCCACTCCTGATGTGGGAGCGGTAATTCGTAATGCCAAGGAGGAATATAAGTTTGAAGAAACTGCTACTAAAGAAGTGGCTGGCGCTGATGATCCATATGCCAGTTGGGATTTCACTGCGGCTCTAGAAGGAGAAAAAGAAAAACTGAAGATAATTTTTAAAGCAGATGTTCAAGGTACTCTAGAGGCGATCTTGCAAACTGTGGACGAAGATAGTGTTTTGATAATTAGTTCTGGAGTCGGTATAGTGACCCAGAGCGATGTGGAAATGGCTGAAACAACCGGAGCAAGAATTATTGCTTTTAATACTTCTGTCCCAGGCAAAGTTAAACGTTTGGCTAAACAACAGGGGATTAAAATTAAAGAATATGACATTATTTATAAGTTAATTGAAGATTTACAAAAACAAATGTTGAAGTTGATTGAACCCACTATTGATGAAGTTCAAACTGGGGAGGCTGAAATAATCCAGATATTTGAGATGAAGGGCAGAAAAATTGCAGGCTGTAAGGTGATTACTGGCGAAATCAAAAAAAACGATCTTTTGCACCTCAAAAGAGGTGAAGAAATCCTATTTAATCCAGCGATTGCCTCGATCCAACATAATAAAGCTGAAGTAGAAAAAATTACTGCTAAAAGTGAGTGCGGAATTACCTTTAAGAATAAGAATAGCAATTTTCAAATCGGTGATAAGTTGATTGCTTATCACGAAGAAGATGATTAGAATTATCTTTATATGAGCGACCAAGAAAAAGAACGTTCTCCAGAGTTAGGCTTTAATAAGGAAGATTTTCAAGCTCAGCTTTTTGAAAAAATTGGAAAGATGTTTGACGAAAGTGATTTGGGCACTCCCGGAGAAGAATCAATGGGGTATTTTGAAAAAATAGTTGCTGCTTTGCCAGAGGGAAAAGCTAGATTAGCTGTGGAAGGTTTACGCAAGCCAGTGGAAGTCTCAGCTAAAGTTAATGATTTTTTATCTAAAATTAAAGATAAAATTTGGGCTTTAGCCAAAAAAGCTCTAGCAGCAGAAGTTCCACTAGTGTTGTTACTTCCAGACGATATTAACAGCAAAATAGACGCAGGCATTCAGCGTTTTAGCGGCAATGTAGGTGAACAGATCATCGCTTGGGGATTACGAGTAATCGAGGAAATGAAGAACCCTACTAAAAATGTCCCATCGCCAATGATGGCCTAAAGGTTCCATGGAAGACAAATTGCAAATATTGGTCAAAAAAATTAAAGCTTCTGACAAACTCAAATCAGATGAAAAAGATTATTTATATAAGATTTTACATGATTCTATTGCTGGTTTAGTGTGGCCAGTTTTAGTCAGATATATGGATCACACAGAACTTAAAAAATTGGCTGATAATCCGCAAAAGGTGACTGTAGAAAAATATCAATCTCTCTTACAAAAAGCTTTGGATGATGGTCAGGTCTTAGTTGAAATGAATCAGATGATGGAAAAAATAATTGATGAGACAGCCCAACTATTAGAATCGAAATTAAACTAAAAATTAAACTAACTCAGTCCTGTTTAAACCTCTTAATTTTGTTATAATACCTTTCTTACATAAAAAATGGTTACTTTGCTATTTGGTTATCGCCTGATAACTAAGCAGACAAGGGAAGAAAGGAAATACCATGTCTTTAACTAAAAAACAAAAACAACAGATCATTACAGATTTTCAGTTGTTTGAAGGTGATACTGGTTCACCTGAGGTTCAGGTGGCTTTATTGACTGCCTCTATCCAGGAGTTAACTGATCATCTTAAACAACATAAAAAAGATGATCACTCTCGCCGAGGATTACTCAAACAAGTTGCTAAGCGTCGTCGCTTATTAAACTTCTTGAAAACTCGTAGTGAAGAGCGCTATAAAGAAATCCTTAAGAAACTAGATTTGAGTAAATAAGCATTTTTATATGTCAGAACAAATCAAAATTCCTCTTGCAGCAGTTTTGACAATTGCCACTTTAGAGCTTGTAAAGAGATATAAGCTAGATGAAATCATTGATGTTGGTCAAAGTGCACAAATGAAAAGGGGTCTTTTTGCAATGATGGTCCAAGCACATCAGAACATCGCTGATGTCTGGTCTTCTAGTTTGGGTAACTTTCCTAGGAAAATGAAAGGAAAATTGGCAGCTATTGACCTGACGACGGAAGCTTTAACCGAGGATGAAGTCAGGCCCTTTGTACAGTTAATAGCTCTTGCAGAAATGGCCGGCGCTGAAATAGATGATCAGGTTTTAGATGCTAATATTATTAACTTATTATTTTTTTTAAAAGAACTCAGTCTACTAGAGGGGTTTCCCGTTTTAGTTGCTTTTCTGGAGGAATTAGGACAAGAGTCATTTGTTGAAAAACCAGAAAACGAAGATTGATGATATAATACATTTCGTTAACAAGGAAAAGATCGTTAAAAGCAAGTCCTGAGATTTTCGAGAGTCAAGTGGTGAGTGTCACACTCAGGCAAATATCACTTGACTATTGAAGTTCCTTGCTTGCCTACTAATTATTAAAGTTTTTCATCTTTTCCTAAATAGAAAAAAACCATTTATTTAATGGTAGATTGTGAAAGGAAAAGAATGAATTCTTATCCAAATTATGAAAACATCTACGAGCATGAGCTCAAAGTAGGTGATAAAAATATTAAAGTCCAAGTCGGGAAATTTTCTGAGCAGGTAGCTGCGGCAGTTATTACCCAATGTGGCGAAACAGTGGTTCTAACCACTATTGGCTTAGGTGACAAAGTTAACTGGGGATATTTTCCCCTTTCAGTTGAGTTTGCAGAAAAACTTTATGCTGGCGGGATTATCAAAGGCTCTAGGTGGGTTAAGCGTGATGGCCGCCCGACTGACGAAGCTGTCCTCAAAGCTCGAGTGATTGATCGGACTATTCGCCCTTTATTTACTGAGGGCATTACTAATGAACTTCAAATTATTAGCACAGTTTTCTCTTATGATGGGGAAAACGATCCTGACATGTTGGCTCTTTTAGGAACTGGAGTGGGTTTAGAAATTTCACAGATTCCATTTGATGGTCCAATAGCTGGACTGAGAATAAGTTACTCTAAAGAAACACAAAAGTTTATTTTTAATCCTACCTATGATGAGCGTGAAAATAGCGATCTAGATTTAATTGTATCTGGTTCTGGTGACAGAATTGTCATGGTTGAGGCAGGCGCAAACGAGATCTTGGAAGCAGTTATGCTTGAGGCCTTGCAAACTGCTCAAAGTGAGTTGGGTAAAGTGACAACGCAAATTTCACAAATAGCAAAAACTATTGGTAAAGAAAAAATAGAGTTGGCGGTAAAGCCAGACGTAGAGGTAGAAAAAGCTAGAGAAAAATTAGCTCAAGAAATTAATGCTAAGCATAAAAAGATGATTGCTGAGATGGTTAAAAAACAAGGTACTTTAGTCGAAACTGGTAAAAGTGAGTTTGTGGAAAAGTTAGTTGCTGAATTTGGAAATGAGGATGACGCCGAAGCAATCTTAAAGATTGATGAAAAAGAACTTTCTAAGGTAGTTGATACTTTAATGAAAAAAGAAGCCCGTCGCATGATCTTAGAAGATAAAACTCGTCCCGATGGGCGTCAGTTAGATGAAATTCGTCAAATTTGGACTGAGGTAGATGTTTTCCCTCGGACTCATGGAAGCGCTATGTTTAAACGCGGTGCTACTCAAGCAGTTACCATCACAACTTTGGGCTCTCCTTCCTTAGGTCAGCACATTGAAGATATGGGTGGTGAAGAAGTGCGTCATTACATGCATTTTTATAATATGCCCCCCTATTCTTGGGGTGGAACTGGCCGAATTGGTTGGCCGAAGCGTCGGGAGGTTGGTCATGGAGCCCTAGCAGAACGAGCTTTAACTCCAGTCTTACCATCACAAGAAGAGTTTCCCTACACTATTCATGTGGTCTCAGAAATTTTGAGCTCTAACGGCTCAACTTCTCAGGCGAGCGTGTGTGGCTCAACTTTGTCATTAATGGCCGCGGGTGTGCCTATTAAAAAGCCAGTGGCGGGTATTGCCATGGGTTTAATGAGTGATGAAGCTGGGAATTACGCAGTGTTATCTGATATTCAAGGTCTAGAGGATCATGTAGGCGATATGGACTTTAAAGTGGCTGGTACCAGAGATGGAATTACTGCCATTCAAATGGATATTAAACTCAATGGTCTGTCGATGGAAATCCTTACTCAGGCTTTAGAAAAAGCTCGCATAGGACGACTGCATATTATGGAGGAAATGCTCAAAGTGATTAGTGAACCTCGTACTACACTCTCACCTCTTGCGCCCAAGATAGAACAACTCACCATTCCCACAGATAGGATTGGAGAGTTAATTGGCCCAGGCGGAAAAGTGATAAAAAACATCATTGCCGTTACTCAAGCTGAAGTAGACGTTGACGAAGATGAAACAAAAGGTGTGGGAATAGTTAATATTTCTTCATCTAATCAAGAAGCCATTGATAAGGCTAAAGAGATGATTAAAAACATCATGTATGTGGAAGAAATCGGTGATGAGTTTGATGGCAAAGTAGTGCGTATTGAAAACTACGGCGCTTTTGTCGAGTATCTCCCAGGTCATGACGGCTTAGTCCATGTTTCTGAAATGTCAGCTGAGTATGTGGGTGACCCTAATGAAATCGTTAAACTGGGCGATGAAGTTCATGTGCGCGTAGTGGAAATCAAAGATGGGGGTAAGGTTTCTCTTTCAATGCTGACCCAAGCACAACGAGAACAAGCCAAATCTAATCACAGTGATAGACCAGAATTTAGAGGTCAACGCAAAAATAACTATGGCGGTGGAGGCAATTTCCGTCGCAATGACAGTGGTCGCGGTGGCGACCGGTCTCGCGGTGGCGGGGGTGATCGCCGATCTGGATATGGTGGCGGAAATGATCGTCGCTAGATTATACTAATAGCCATGCATCTACCTGCCATTAAATCTGACCAAGGTACATTCTCGATCTTAGAACTAGATCAAGGCCATCAATTGGCGACATCATTGGGTTTAGATATTGATATTCAAGGTGGCTTGGATCAATTTAATCTAATTCTCCAAGATATTATTACTCACCTAGCATCTTATCCTTCAGCGGTAGTGGCTGAGCCAATGTTGAGCCTGCCTTTGTTATTAGATGATCTTGAAAAAGGCTTAATTTTGCGCCTTGATCAAATCAACAGAAAAATTTCTCCAATCTCTACTCCGCGACTGGCTTCTAATTGGGGCGTAGATGAAGTGGCTAATAATTACGCAGTAGCTAAACTAGAGCTTTGGTATCATCCCGCAGAAGAAGCAGCTCTAAATAAAAAGAAGCTGACGGCAGAATTATTTGAGTATTGTCAACATGTGGGCATTGATCTTTTACTAAAATTAAATATTTATTCTTTACCAGATGAATCTAAAGAAAAAGTAGTTTTTCAAGAGACTCAGTTTCAAGCAATTCAGGAACTTAGGGGTAATTGCCATTTATTAGCCGTCCAGTATCCAGGAGATGCGCTGGCCACAGCTACTTTAACTGCTGAGCTTGACCATCCCTGGATAGTGAGTTTAGAGGATCAAGATTATGAAAAAAACAAACAGCAGCTGCGGATTGTTTTAGAAAATGGAGCCGTGGGCTTTGTGGCGGGGAATATTTTATGGCCTGAGATCTTCAAGATGCGTCAAGAAGACGAAAGTCTTGATTTATCAGCTATTCAATCTTTTATAGAAACTACTGCTCGCGATCGGATGATAGAGTTAGTAAGAATTACTAACGAACAACAAAAAGAATAAGGAGGCGATCATGTTTATTTTGCCAGATTTATCTTATGAATTCGATGCTCTAGAGCCTTCTATCGATGCAGTCACAATGGAGATTCACTATTCCAAGCACCATCAAGGTTATGTGGACAAGCTTAATACGGCCTTAAAAGGACACCCTGATTTACTCAAAAAAGACGTAACAGAGTTGTTGCGGAATCTTGAAGATCTTCCGGCTGATATTCAGACTGCAGTTAAAAATAATGGCGGTGGTCATGCTAATCATTCATTATTTTGGACAGTGATTTCGCCAGATGGCGGCGGAGCTCCCAAAGGAAATCTAAGCGAAGCCTTAGAGACTAGATTTAAGAGCTTAGATGATTTTAAAGCAGAGTTTGAAACAGTCGCCCTGAGCCATTTTGGTTCGGGTTGGGTTTGGTTGGTGGTAGATAATGATGGTGATCTGCAAGTTTATTCCACAGCTAATCAAGATTCTCCTTTAATTGAAGATGAAACTCCGATTTTAACACTTGATGTATGGGAACATGCTTATTATCTGCAGTATCAAAATCGTCGCGCAGACTATATTAAGGCTTTTTGGAAGATAGTTGATTGGGCAGAAGTGGCGCGTCGATTCAAAGAAACCAGTTAATGAAGCACATATTTTTAGACGTTGAAACGAAACGTACTTTTGATGAAGTTGGCGGTTATTTTCCTGAAAAACTGGGGATTTCGTTTGTGGGCATTGTGATTCGTGAGGGCATGGTTGGCGTTGGTGAGCCCAGAGGTTTTTTTGAAAAAGATTTACCGGCGTTGTTCCCAATTTTAGAAACAGCTGATGTGGTGGTGGGGTTTAACATTGACGGTTTTGATATGCCCGCAATGGTTAATTACTATTCTGGTGATCTCTCTCAAATTCCTACCCTAGATCTCATGGGCAGGATTAAAGACAGCGTGGGGCATCGCATTGGTCTGGATGCGGTGGCTAAAGAGACTTTGGGGATAGGCAAAACTGGTGATGGGCTGGATGCGATTAAGTATTATCAAACAGGCCAGTTAGATAAACTACGAGATTACTGTCTGCAGGATGTGGCAATGACCAGAGATCTTTATGATTATGGTTTGAATAAAGGCCAGGTTAAGTTTCGCAATAAATGGAATCGACTTATTGAGTGTAGTGTTGATTTTACTTTTACTCCAGATAAAGGCAATGGGGTGCAGATGAGTTTGATCTAGAGGATTGTTAAGAATCTTGATTGATTGCTTTCAAAATTTTCTCTGGTCTAGTTAAGGCCACAGCATGTGAGCCTTCAACTTCTCTTATTATTATATCTGGATTGGACTCTCTTATTTCTTGCAACACACTCTTACTTTGGGTTATTTTGTCTTGGGTTGCTGACACCATAAAAATTTGTCCCTGATCTAAAGAAATATCTTTCCACCATGAATATTTTTTGAGAGCTTGTTTTCTAAGAGCCATGTGTACTTTGAGCATTAACGTTCTTTCTTGGTCGGTCTTTTTTACTGTAGTAGTCAGTGAAGGATTCATGTGTGGAAAATTTCTAAAGTCTAAGATGGTTTTTAGATAATCTCTCAGACCACTGAGGCCTAAATTTTGTCTAATTGGTTTATCTGTACAGGCGGCAGGACAGCATAATACAGCTCTTTTAACATGCTGCTTGAATTTTTCTTCTTTCAATAACTTAGCAGCAATGACAGCTCCTGTAGAGTATCCCCATATTTCTAAACCGTTTTGGGTGTTGGCTGGATCTAATTTTTCTAGAGCTGTGATTTGAGAAATCATTTGTTGAAAAAAATGTGTGTGTGGCTCAAAATTCTCATTTTCTTCAACTGCTATTGCAAATTGATCAGTAACTTTTCCATGCCAAGATTCCGGGTAACTGAGAACAATAATTTGATGACCCTCTAGAGCCAGGTATTGTCCTAGCATGCCAGAGCCTTCAATATCATTTGAAATGCCGGGAATTAAAAAAATTAATGATTTGGGTTTTGCTTTTTTTTCTGATTGTTTATCTAAGCTTAAGATGACATACCTGGATGAAAGCGATCCAATTCCTTCAACATTCACAGTTATGTCTTTTTGCTGTTGAGTGAATTGTCGAGTCACTTCTCTCAAGTTTTTACTTCGTTTTCTAATTTGTTCTCTGCCTTCAGTTTTTTGGTTGCGATACTCACCCAGCAATACAGCTCTTTGTCTTCTAGTAGCCAGAGGATACCTGCCAACATTTTTTGTGATGAAGCCTTTTAGATATAAAAGCAAGTCAAAATCTTCCGCATGTTTGTATTGAGGATAAGGATATTCAGATTTTGTCATTAGCTCAAATCATTTTACTACTTTTTGGTAGCATAGTTTCCCAATGAGTTCTCTGCAAAAATATCGATGCCAAAGTTTGTTTAACTGTCAGTGGGTGTTATAATATCAAATAGTATCAAAAATACTTAAGTACAAAAGGAAAAACATGTCAGGAGTTAGGCCAGAAATTTCAAACTTTCAACAGGGTGTTCGAACTCAATTAGAACGAGGGAAGCTTGACAATGAATTATTGTTTGCATTAATAGAATTGCTTGCCAATTACAAAGAAATTTTAGACCTGACTCAAGAAGAAACAGCGACACTTGCTCAAATATCTACTATACTCCAACAAGCAGTGAATGATATTTGGCAATCTAATGCTAAGCAATCCAAAGCCACTTAATAGTTTCTTACCCAATAAGTTTTTTTCTTGCTAGAATAGCTTTCTAAGATGAACTCTATGCTGGGTATCCACAATCTTCACACTAGTGTTAAGGGGAAAAAAATTCTCCAAGGAATTTCTCTAAAAATTAAAGCTAGTGAGATCCACGCGATCATGGGCCCAAATGGCTCAGGTAAATCTACCCTAGCGTGTGCTTTAGCTGGACATCCGGCCTATAAAGTCACCGCCGGCAAAGTGAGTTTGGATGAGCAAGACCTTTTAGTCATGTCACCAGACGAGCGCTCTCGGGCTGGTTTGTTTTTAGCTTTCCAATACCCGGTGGAGATTCCGGGAGTAAAAGTTCAGAATTTTTTACGGCAAGTTTATCAAGCTCGGTTTGCTGGTCAAAAAGAGAAGCAGTTTGATTCAGTCATGGCTTTTAGAAAATATTTAGAAAAATTGGCTCAAGAGCTGCAAGTTAAGCCTGAGTTACTTAAACGTGGTTTAAATGAAGGCTTCTCTGGTGGGGAAAAGAAACGATTGGAAATTTTGCAGATGGCGGTTTTAGAGCCAAAATTTGCAGTTTTAGATGAAACTGATTCAGGCCTAGATATTGATGCGATTAAAGCCGTTGCCGCTGGGATTAAACATAATATTGTTAAATACAACACTGGAGTGATTTTAATTACTCACTATCAGCGGATTTTAAACTTCATTCAGCCTGATTTTGTTCATGTGATGGTGAGGGGCAAAATAGTGGAGAGTGGCGGCAAAGAGCTAGTAAAAAAATTAGAACAAGCTGGTTATCAAAAATGGAGCTAAATCATGGCGCGCTACAAGCATGGTGATTCTTTTTCCACTACTTTTTACAAATACATCTCAAAACCTGGTTTGACCAAAAAAGTGATTGCAGAAATTTCTGCCCTGAAGAATGAGCCAAAATGGATGCTTGCCAAACGCCTCAAGGGTTATGAGATCTATAAATCTAAGCCCATGCCCAACTGGGGCGCAGATTTATCTGAGATTAATTTTGATCAAATTAGATATTATTTACGCCCCACAGACGATCAAGTTTTCTCATGGCAAGATGTGCCGCCAGAAATTAAAGCTACTTTTGAACGTTTGGGCGTTCCTCAAGCTGAGCAGAAAGTTTTGGCTGGAGTCAAAGCTCAGCTGGACAGTGAAGTGGTGTATGGTTCGTTGAAAAATATCTGGTCTCAGTATGGAGTTGAATTTTTGTCCATGGATGAGGGTTTGGTCAAACATGAAGCTTTAGTCAAAGAGTATTTTGGTAAAGTTATTCCTGCTGGTGATAATAAATTTTCTGCTTTAAACACTGCGGTATGGTCTGGTGGATCATTTGTTTATGTACCACCGGGCGTTGATGTGAAATTGCCCCTACAAGCCTATTTTAGAATCAATGCGCAAAATTCCGGTCAGTTTGAGCGAACCTTAATTATTGTTGATGAAGGGGCCAAAGTTCACTATATTGAAGGTTGTACTGCCCCTCAGTTTAGCTCCAGCTCACTTCATAGCGGGGTGATAGAAATTTTTGTTAAAAAAGGCGCGCGTTGTCAATACACGACTGTGCAAAATTGGTATAAAAATATTTATAATTTAGTCACCCAACGGGCTTATGTAGAAGAAGAAGCGGAGATGATTTGGACTGATTTTAATATGGGTTCTAAAGTGACGATGAAGTACCCTGGGTTTATTCTGGCTGGCAAGGGGGCTAAGGGCGAAGTGCTCTCAATGGCTCTAGCTGGCGCAGGTCAACATCAAGACACAGGAGCCAAAGCGATTCATTTAGCCCCTCATACGAGTTCTACAATTGTTTCTAAATCGATTAGTAAAAATGGGGGCAGAGCTAGTTATCGCGGTCTGGTTTGGGTGGGTCCTAAGGCTCATCATAGTAAAAATACCGTGGTTTGCGATGCGCTTTTATTAGACTCCAAGTCTCGCTCTGACACTTATCCAATCGATAAAGTTTTTAACTCTCAAGTAGAAGTCCAGCATGAGGCAACGGTGTCTAAAATTGGCGATGATCAGCTCTTTTATTTAATGAGCCGGGGCATTACCAAAGAAGATGCTCGCAAAATGATAGTGAATGGTTTTATTGAAGATCTAGTCCGTAAGCTCCCATTAGAGTATGCGGTAGAGATGAACCGGTTGATTGATCATGAGATGGAGGGGAGCATTGGATGAGAAAAATTATGCTTAAAAATCCAGGCAAGCATGTGATTACACTTACTAAACCCGGGGATGAAGTAGAGATTATTGGAATTTTTGAAACTAAAAGAGATGAGCAGGTAAGTGTCGAAATAATTATCCATCACTGTGCTCCACGCACCCTAGCTATTACTACTCTCAAGGGGGTGGTCAGAGATAAAAGTCAATTAAAATTTAAGGGTAAAATCGTCATTGATCCTAACTGTGGTCAAAGCAATTCTTTTCTTACCGAGCGGATTTTACTCTTATCAGATCAAGCTTATGTCGAGGCTGTACCAGATTTAGAAATTATGACTGATGATGTTAAATGTTCACATGCCATTAGCATCAGTAATATTAATCCTCAGCAGTTATTTTATTTAATGAGTCGGGGACTTTGCAAAAAACAGGCGCAAGATTTGATTATCAAGGGATTTTTATCAAAATAAGAATGGTAGAATTAAACCTATGCTCGGTTCACAAATGTTAAAATCTCAATTTCCGATTTTATCTCGTTATATTAATGATAAGCCGTTAGTTTATTTAGATAATGCGGCTACTTCTCAGAAGCCTCAAGGGGTAATTACAGCAATTTCTAATTATTATACTGGGCATAATGCCAATGTTCATCGTGGGGTGCATCGACTGTCTGATGAAAGCACTGCAGTTTTTGAAGAGAGTCGCAATACGATTGCTAAGTTTTTCGGAGCTGATTCGCAAGAACTAATAATTACTCGCAATGCCACCGAAGCTATTAATGGAGTGGCTTATGGCTGGGCCGATCACATTCTTAAAGAAGGTGATGTGATTGTTACTAGCCTCATGGAACATCATGCTAATTTTGTGGTTTGGCAGGAAGTTTGTAAAAGAACAGGCGCAAAGTTGGAGTTAGTGGGAGTAGATGAAAATGGACGGTTAAGACTTGATGAATTAAGACAGAAACTTGAGATTTTTCCCATAAAATTAGTAGCATTGGTTCATGTTTCTAACGCTACTGGAACGGTTAATTCAGTTAAAAAAATACTTCAATTAATTAAACAGCACCAAAAGGACACGCCAATAAGATTATTGATTGATGGCGCTCAATCGGCTCCGCACATGCCTATTAATTTTCACCAACTGGGCGCAGACTTTTATGCTTTTAGTGGTCATAAAATGCTTGGACCGATGGGGGTGGGTGGATTATTAGTTAGAAAAGAACTGCTAGAGTCTGGGGAAATGAGTCCGTGGTTGTTTGGTGGGGGAATGATTTTCTCAGTACTACCAGCCCAAACCGAGTTTAACCCTGATCTAGCCGAGCGTTTTGTAGCTGGTACGCCTGATGTAGCATCGGTAGTGGGGCTGGCCGCTGCTTGCGAATATTTATATCAACTCGATATGAGAAAAATCGAACAGCATGATAGAGAGCTGGTACTTTATGCTTTAGAAAAACTCCAGCAAATTCCAGAAATAAAAATTATTGGCCCAGTAAAATCACTCCAGACAGGACAGCAGTTGGATCGTTTGGGCTCGGTGGCATTTCTTCATCAGGCTGTTCACGCCCATGATGTGGCACAGATTTTAGACAGCGAGGGGATTGCCGTTCGCTCAGGTCATCACTGTACTATGCCGCTTCATAATTATTTTGGCTGGCAAGCGACCACCAGAGTTAGTTTTCAAGTTTATACTTCTAAAAATGATATTGACTCTTTAGTAAGAGGATTAGAGAAAATTAAGCAAGTTTTCAAATCATGACAGATGATCTTTACCGTGAAACCATCATTACTGAGGCTAGACACCCACAAAACTATGGTCCTTTAGAGGGGGCTGATATTACTCAAAGTCAGGTGAATCCTTCCTGTGGGGACAGTATCGAGGTCTATGTCAAACTAGATAAAGAGGGTCAAAAAATTGCCGATCTTGGCTGGGAAGGTAAGGGTTGCGTAGTTAGTATGGCCAGCATGAGTTTTTTGTCAGCTAAAGTCAAAGGCATGAGTTTTGTAAAGATAAATCAATTGACGACTGATGATCTCAAACAAATGTTAGGCGTGGAAGAAATTACGCTCTCAAGAGAAAAATGCATGATGATGGGTTTAATGGCCATTCAAAAAGCACTAAGGGATAAATAATGCACAAATACATTGCTAAATTAGAAGAAAAGCTCCAACATAACGTAAAATATACTCAGTTTAGTTTTGAGTTGATCAAGCCTCAACATTTGGAATTTCAGGCCGGTCAATATGTTTCACTCAAAGTCTCTAATAAAGGTGAGCGGCGCTCTTACTCTATCTGCAGCACTCCAGACAATCAGCACCAATTTGATCTAATCTTAGATCTCTCACCCGGAGGGTTAGGATCTCAGTTTTTACAACAACTAGAATTTGGTGAGGAGGTCGAGGTCCTAGCTCCAATGGGACAATTTCTTGTGCCCGAAGATTTACCAGCCGATCATTTGGTTTTCGTGGCCACTGGCTCCGGGATTGCGCCTTTTAAAGCCATGATTGAAGATCAGTTGCGAAATAAGCAAGATCAGCGTCAAATTACTCTGCATTGGGGGATGCGTCATCCAGAAGATTTGTTTTGGCTAGATGAGTGGGAGAAGCTGGATGAGACTTTTATTAATTTTCATTTTCATCCTGTGTTATCTCAAGCTCCCCCAGCCTGGACTCTCTGCCGGGGTCGGGTCATAGATTGTTTAAGTATTCATGCTCGTCCAGCTAATGCCGCTTATTTTTTGTGTGGTAATCAGACTATGATTGCTGATGTGTCAAGATTGTTGATTGGACAAGGCGTAGGCAAGGAATTAATATTAACAGAGAAGTTTTATTAAGATGTCAACTCAAACCAAACAAATCGGCAAGTATAAGGTCGAGGTTATTCGCGACAAATGTATTAGTGCCGCTAGTTGTGTGGCAATTGCCCCAAAGGTTTTTGCGCTTGATGAAGCAGAAATTGCGATCATAGTTTCCCAGGATGGCCATGACGATGAGACTAAATTGTTGGCCGCCCAGAGCTGTCCGACTATGGCAGTGATTGTGACCAATACTGAAACTGGAGAGCGGGTTTGGCCACCTCAGGGAGAAGATTAATGAAAAATTTACCCTTATTACTTAGCACCCTACTTGTCACCACTGTTTTAGTTGCGGGAGTGGTTTTTGTTTTTTCTAAGAACAGTCAATCATCTCAAGAGGTAGTAGCTCAAGCGGAACTACTAAGTGACGCACCTCATATTAGAGGTCCGCAGGAGGCTCAAGTTACAATTGTGGAGTTTAGTGATTTCCAGTGTCCGGCGTGTAAAACTACTCAAACAATTATTAACAAAGTTTTGCTGCAATATCCAGATCAAGTGCGTTTGATTTATCGCCACTTTCCCTTAAACTCGATTCATCCTAATGCTCAACTGGCAGCTCAAGCAACCGAAGTCGCGGCGGAGGATAGTAAGTTTTGGGAATATCACGATTTATTATTTAGTACTCAAGCTCAGTGGTCTAAAATTGAGAGTAAAGAAGAATATATCGAGCAGTTGGCAAGTTATGCCGAGCAACTGGGCATTGACAAAGCTACGTTTTTGGAGAGAATTGAATCAGACCATATCAAATCACTCGTAGCTGAAGATTTAACTGCGGGTGGGAAACTTAACATACAAGGGACACCAACTTTTTATGTTAATGGTCAAAGTAGCCCTGCCTCTCAACTGTTACAGATAGTTGAGTCTATTATTAACAATTAGATTGAAAAAGGGCTCTCATGAATCAGCTCAAGCAACTTCTTCCTTTTGTTTTTCCCGCTACTGCTATTATTTTAGTTGTGATTTTGGCTGTACGTTGGTATGGTCTCCGCAGTGATCAATTGGGTAAAATTTCAGAATTTGCTGAAGGTGTTGAGATAGAAGATCTCACTAGTATTGAAAGAAACACCGTGTTAAATGGAGTTAAAGATGTGCAAACTTTAGATCTTGAAGGTGAAGACGAAACTACTCTGGGTGAGGTCAGGTACGAGTTTGCTGAAAATAAGGTTAAGTTCAGCGTGACTGCATCTCTTCCTAAAACCGATACAGCACAATACCAGGTTTGGTTAAAAGAAGTTGGGGGTAGAGCCGTTCGTAAAGCTTTTACTCTAGAGATGTCCAAAGGCGGTTACACTGGTAGTGCGGCCATCTCAGATGAGACTCTGCCTTTTGAAGTTGTGGTAAGCAAAGAGATGGTTGATGATGATTTAATGGAGCAGGTCCTTTTAAGAGGAGTGCTAGAAAAGACGGAATAAGCAGAGTTTGGATGGTGAGTCCAAAAAAAGCAGAATTTGTAACGCAGAATCTGCTCTTGATAAGCCCGCCTTGTATGATAGGCTATAGCAGTATTAAGAAATCCCCGAGACACCGGGGGAACGAAAAAGGAGTATCTATGGCAGATGCCTACAGTTACACCAATAGTAAGGGTCAAACCTACTATTTGCACACCCGTGAGGTTACCCTCAAGAACGGACGTGTACAGCGAATTTATTACTTTGCCCGAGATGTGCGACCACAGCAAGCACTGAAAGCCGTGCCTGCTGGCATGGAAGTTGTTGAAACCGAGCGTACTGGTATGCCAGTACTTAGAAAAATTCGCTAACGTTGTGTAAGTAAAATTTTTACAAAAATTCAGAAAACCTTTGGCAGAAAACCAAGGGTTTTTTGGTTACAATGGGCTTATGTTAACTGAAAGCTTAGTTTGGGAAAAACTTAAAAAAGTCATTGATCCAGAACTAAATGTTGATATTGTCAGCATGGGTTTAATTTACAAAGTCAAAGTCACCAATAGAGTTCATATCGTTATGACCCTTACCTCTCCAGGTTGTCCTTTGGCAGGGATGTTTGATTCGTTAGTTAAAGAGGCTCTAGATAGTATTAAAGGATTAAATGTTAACAAAGACGTTTCTATAGAGTTGACCTTTGATCCGCCATGGACTCTTGATATGATGAACGAAGAGACAAAAGCAGAGCTAGGGTTTTAATAAAAAATTAAAATAATTAATTTATGAAAATTTATTTAGGAGCTGATCACAGAGGCTTCAAACTTAAAGAACAACTTCAAACCTGGCTTGGGAATCAAGGTTTTGAAGTAATTGATTGTGGCAATACTCAGTACGATCCAGCAGATGATTTTTCTGATTTTGCTCTTAAAGTGGCGCAAAGAGTACAACAAGATCTTAGTTCAAGGGGGGTGGTGATTTGTGGTTCTGGGGTTGGCGTGAATATTATGGCTAATAAAGTGAAGGGAATTAGAGCTAGTATTGCGATGAGTGAAGATCAAGTTCATCATGCTCGTCAACGTGAGGACTTAAATGTATTAGTAATTTCCGCTGACTATACCTCCTTAGTAGAAGCTAAAACAATAACCACCGTTTTTTTGGCTACTTCATTTGAACCCGAAGAACGTTTTGTCCGCCGGCTAAAAAAAATAACTGACTATGAAGCTTTATCCTAGTATTCTGACCTTTTCTAAGACTAAATTTCAAAAGCAATTGGACTGGGCGATTGAGAGCCAAGTAATTGAGGTCATTCAAGTAGATGTGGTTGATGGTTATTTTGCTGATAATTTAACTTTGAGCCCATTAAATATAGCCCAAATTGATTATGGTGATTTGCAGTTAGATCTCCATCTGATGACAGAAGAGCCCATGGATTTTGTTCGAGAAATAGTAGCGCTTAAAGAATATTTACCAGTACGAGCCGTTATTGCTCAAGTAGAAAGAATGAGTCATCAAGGTGAGTTTCTTGCGGAGATTAAAAAATATTCTTGGAAAGCCGGACTCTCTTTAGATCTATATACTCCTGTAGAGGCAATTGATCCAGAAAGTTGGCAAGATCTTGATATAGTCCAGCTCATGACGATTAGAGCTGGCTTTCAAAGTCAAGAGTTTAAACAGAATGCTTTAGAGAAGTTAGTAGAGATTCGTCAACTGGCCAAGAGTGATGTGGAGATCATTGTTGATGGGGGTGTTAAAATTGAATATATAGAACTTCTGGCTGAGGCAGAAGTTGATGGAGTTACTGTTGGCAGTGGACTGTGGCGAGCTACTAATCCGATTCAAGCGATTAAAGAATACTCCCAGTTGATGGATCAGACTAATAACGATTAAACTAAGATTATGCGAACTCAGATCAGCATTCCTCATGGACAGATTCATTGCAACATTCGTAATGTGGCGATTTTAGGGAGTGCTGATGTGGATAAGAAACATCCTTTATATCAAGAAGCTTTTAAAGTTGCTCGCTACTTAGCTTATCATGATCGGGTGGTTGTAGACGGTGGTGGTCCAGGGGTGATGGAGGCGGCTACTGCTGGCGCCGAGTCAGCTGGTGGAGAGACTATTGCCATCACTTTTTATCCTAAAGATATGCCGGAATTTGAAGGTCGAGATCAAGATAATATAGTTGATAAAGAAATTAAGACTGCTAATTACATCGAGCGGATGTTTGGATTAATGGATCATGCCGATGCATTCGTGATTTTCCAAGGAGGGACGGGAACGTTAAGTGAGTGGAGCACTGCCTGGCTTTTGGCTCATTTGTATTATGGTAATCACAAACCCCTAATTTTGTATGGAGATTTTTGGCATAAAATAATGAAAGTCATTAATGAACACTTTTTTATCGGTGAAAAAGAAAATAATGTTTATAAAATAGTTAAAAATGAAGTAGAAATGGTCCAAGCTTTAGACGAATTTGAGCAAGAGTTAGAGGCAAGATGTGGCTTGCCTCGTAAAGAAGAACCGGAGAAACAGGCAGAACCGGAGAAACAAAAAGAACAAGAGGGCAAGGAAAAAAAGGAGGGCAAGGATGCTTGATGTAATTACCATTGGCTCAGCTTTGGTAGATATTTTTATTGACTCTGATAAATTTCACCTAAAAAAATCAGCCACTGGGTTGTGGTTATGTGGAAAATATGACGAAAAAATTGAAGTCAATAGTTTTAAGGTTACAAGTGGTGGTGGAGGCAGTAACACCGCCGTTGGTTTTGCCAGAATGGGGTTTAATACAGGTGTGGTGGCTGAACTTGGAATAGATGCCTGGGCATTAGTACTGCTTAATGATTTCCAACAAGAAGGTGTTGATATTTCTTTACTAATTCGTGAAAGAAAAGAAGAAACTGGCGGGAGCGTCATTCTCTCAGCTCTGGACGGAGGCAGAACGATCATGGTTCATCGAGGTGCGGCTTCAATGCTAGATGCCAAAGACATTCCCGATCATGTTCTAGATCAAGCAAGGTGGATCCACTTATCTAGTATCTCGGGGCAACAGGAGGCTTTACAAAAAATTTTTGCTCTCGTAGGCAGGGGTAGAAAACAATTATCTTGGAACCCAGGTAATAATGAGATCGAATTATTAAATTCAGGAAAATTGAATTTGGCTGGTCTTTCCGTAGCAGTTTTATTTGTTAATCAAAAAGAATGGGAAGGCTTGGTCCAAGTCCAAGAACAACTTCATCAACAGTGTGTGCAAATAGTTGTGACAAATGGTGGGAAGGGCGGGGCGATCTATCAATTAGGTCAAATAGTTCACCAATATCAAAGCGAACCAGTTGCAGTAGTTAATGCTACCGGCGCTGGGGATAGTTTTGCTGTGGGTTATGTCAGCGCGATCCTTAATGGGCGCGATCTTCGGGATCAAGCTAACTGGGGCAAGAAAAACGCCGCCAGTGTCGTTGGGCAGGTGGGAGCGAAAGCTGGTTTATTAACCAGGGACCAAATAGAGAAAGCTGTATAATAGAATTCATCCTGTCCTATGACTAATTACCAACAAATTCTCCAACAAGAGATTCAAGAGCTCAAAAACCGCGTGACTCAAGCTCAAATGCCAGAAGAGATGCGCCTCAAGGTCTCAAAAGACATTGTGGCTTTAGAGCGGTCTGTGGAGCTGGGGAGTTATGACGAAAAGTATGAAAAAGTTAGTAAATACATTGAGTGGGTGTTGAAGATTCCTTGGGTAGCTACAACTAAAGACAGATTAGATATTGTTAAAACTAAAGAGATTTTTGATAAGTATCACTACGGCATGGATGAGGTTAAAGATCGTTTTTTGGAGTATGTATCTGTGCTTAATCTCCGTCAAACTCAAAATGCAGAAAGCGAATTTCGGGCGCCAATCTTATTACTCGTTGGTTTGGTGGGTACAGGTAAAACTACTTTTGCTTTTTCTCTAGCTGAAGCTTTAGAGCGCAAACTAGTTCGCATTCCCTTTGGAGGGATGGGTAGTGCCAAGGATTTGCGCGGAAATTCGCGATTAATTTTAGGATCAGAGCCAGGCAGGGTGATAAAAGGTATTTGTGAGGCGGGTGTGCGCAATCCAGTCATTTTATTAGATGAAATTGATCGCGTCACCAAAGAAGCTAGTTCTGACATC
>JAHJTF010000039.1 GCA_018830045.1 Patescibacteria group bacterium
GGTTTAATAAAACTTTTAATAAAATTTATTATTCATTCGATATCATAGATAATCAAGACATTCATTTATAACTTTGAATATGATCTGGTCGCTATTTCTTCATACGGCGACCACAAATGATGCAGGACATGTCATATTTAACTTCATCTGAACGCGATAATATCGCTGTGTGGTATGCCGGTGGTGTGGGTGTTAGGGAGATTGCCCGTCGCCTCGGCAGAAATCATGGTGTAATCTCCCGAGAATTAAAACGAAATCGCAGTGGCACTCATTATGTGGCAATAGCTGTAGAGGCAAAGGCTAGTAAACGCAAACATTTGGCTGGACTCAGGGAACCACTCGGGAATTCCAAGTTGTACGCATATGTTCTAGCTCGCTTACGAGACGGGTGGAGTCCTGAATAAATAGCGGGCAGACTCAAACTTAAGAATGGTGGCAAAGCGGTTCTCTCATACGAAACCATATACCGCTTCATCTATAAAGAGGAAAACAAACACTTAAAGCTATGGCAGGAACTTCCGAGAGGTCACGCCAAACGCAGGAAGTGGCATGGGAGAGCTGGCAAGGTGGAGAAGATCCCGAACAGGGTCAGCATTCATGATCGTCCAGAGATAATTGAGACTCGGGAGGAGTTTAGTCATTGGGAAGGAGATAGCATAGTGGGGAGGGGAAAACGTCACGGATTCCATACTGAAGTTGAGCGAAAGACACGCTACCTTTTAGCCAAACTCCTGCCCAAACTGGATAGCGTTAACTCAGTTGTTGCTCAAATCAAAATCTTCGGATCCCTTCCATTCTCTGCAAGAAAAACAGTGACCCTCGATAACGGACTCGAATTTGTGAGGCACCAAGAATTAACCCAAGAAACAGGCATGAATGTGTACTTTGCCGATCCATACAAATCGGGACAAAGGGGAACTAATGAAAACACCAATGGACTCTTGCGTCGTTATCTTCCCAAGAAAACAAGTTTTAGAAACCTTTCTCAAGGCGAGCTGAACGACATTGTGGCCGAGATCAATAACCGTCCGAGAAAGTGTTTGGGCTATGTCGAACCTGTCGAATTATTTATGAGCTATAATAATGAGAGGAGTTAGGTGGTGCATTTCCACTTAGAATTCGGGTGTACAGAAAAGAATTAAAGAGATTGAAAGGTCAATTCCTATAAAAAAACGCGACCCCGACCGGGATCGAACCGGTGATCTTCTCCGTGACAGGGAGACATGTTAACCACTACACCACGGGGCCTATTTTTTCTCGATATTAAAGAGAGTCACTATTCTACCCATTTTACCATTACTTTTCTAGAGTAATTTGATATCATAGTGATAATTAAGAACATTCCAGAAAGGACCACATGTTCATTCCATCCCTTATAATAGCAGCCATCATCGTAGTTTATGTTGTTTCCATCTACAACGATCTGGCGAAACTTAAAACTCAGATCGTGGCCAGTATTCAAGAAATCGGCAATCAGCTTAAGCGTCAAGCTGCACTGATTCCTAATCTGCTAGAAACCGTCAAAGGTTATCTTAAGCATGAAAAATCAATCTTCCAGATGCTCACCGATGCTAGAAAAGCAGCCCAAAAAGCTGAAAAGTCTGGTTCAAGCAAAGATATTAATGAAGCGATTAATCAAATCCAACAAGCTGTACCCAAGCTTAGCATCGCGGTAGAAGACAATCCAGAGTTGAAAGCTGACAAAACAGTGACTCAATTTATGAATGAGTTAACAGACACTGCAGATAAGCTCATGTACGCTAGACGAAGTGTAATTGATCTTAGCCAAGCCTATAACGCCAAACTAGTTATTTTTCCCTCAAATATTATTGCCAATTTGTTTGGTTTTAAAGAGGAAAAAGGTTTAGCCACAGCCTTAACCGGCTCTCATGTAGAAGTTTCTTCTGATGAAATGAAGGATGTCAAAGTACAACTTTAATGACTCACTATCAGGTCGTTGCTCAAAATAAGCAACGCTCAGCTATCATTATGATTTTATTCATCGGCTTTATAGTCGGTGCTAGTTATGTGATGGCGCAAGGTCTTGGCTATGGTCTAGATATAGTCGGTTGGGCTTTAATTATTTCTGGCCTCATATCGTTTTTCTCTTACTGGTGGTCGGATAAAATTATTTTAGGTATATCTGGTGCTCGTGAAGCCAAACGCGAAGAGTTCTTTGATTTTTATACGGTGACTGAAAATATTGCCATGGGTCAACGTTTGCCCGCACCCAAACTGTATGTGATTGATGACACGGCCATGAATGCTTTTGCTACTGGCCGCGATCCTCAACACGCGGTAGTCTGCGCTACCACTGGTTTGCTGAGCCGCTTAAATAGGGCGGAAGTAGAAGGAGTGGTGGCTCATGAGCTCTCTCATGTCAAAAATTATGATATTCGTTTGATGTCAATCGTGACTGTTTTAGTGGGCCTAATAGCTTTGTTATCTGATTGGTTTTTAAGAATGACTCGCTGGGGAGGAGGAAGAAAAAAAGATAATGATCAAGGTAGCGGTCAAATTCAAATCATCATGTTTGCGGCTGGCATAGTCTTAGCCCTACTTTCGCCCCTGATTGCGCAGCTAATCCAACTGGCTATATCTCGCAGAAGAGAATTTTTGGCTGATGCTTCCGGAGTCGCCATGACAAAAAATCCAGAAGGTTTGATTAAAGCCTTAGAAAAAATTAGCCAAGACAAAGAACCATTGGAAGCAGCTAATAAGGCTACGGCACATCTTTATTTCAGCAATCCTTTAAAAAACACCCATGGAGGAGTGGGGATGTTTGCCAAAATGTTTATGACTCATCCGCCGGTGATTGAGAGAATTTCGGCCCTGAAACTATTATAATTTTCTGATAAGATTCTTGAGAGGATTTAGCTTCATGGAGACATCATTAGTTAGTCCTAAAAGGGCCAAAGAATTATTTCAGCTCATTGGATATGATGTAGATAAAGCAGTTGCGATACAGAGAGGAAAAAATCGAAAAGATATAATAACTCTACATGATGCGTTAAGCGCTGCTGTAGAAACAGCAGAAGAAAATAATCTTGGTGAGCTGATGTATATAGAATCAATTATTGCCACATTATTAGAGTAAAATACTTATATTAAACAAAAAACCATGAAACAAAAAATTAGCAAACAACTAGTTAAACA